>JASLEN010000096.1 GCA_030151105.1 Dysgonomonas sp. | reverse complement strand
ATTTTTATCTACCAATCGCTGATCGTAGTATTCTGAGATTTTCAAGTCAGACTTGGCAAATACCATTTCTAACATGGAAATTCTTGTCTCAAAGAAAGGCCAATTAGCCTGCATATCTAGAATGAGCTGCAAACCTCCATTATCAATTTCTTTCTGCAAGGCAGCACCCGCACCCAGCCAAGCTGGCAACATCAATCGGTTTTGAGTCCACCCAAATATCCAAGGGATAGCACGCAAACTCTCCACACCTCCATTGGGACGGCGCTTCGAAGGACGAGAACCTAGAGGTAGTTTCCCCAACTCTGATTCTGGTGTTGCTTGATAGAAATATGGAATAAAATCAGGCTGCTTGCGAACAATATCTTGATAAATTTCACAAGATGTATCTCCTAATTTATCCATCATCGCTCTCCACTCTTTTTTAGGAGCCGGTGGTGGCAAAAGATTAGCCTCCACGATAGCCTCCGTATATAGTGCTAAAGTTTTGATTGCCAAGTCAGGTTTACCCAATTTGAAGCGAATCATCTCTCCTTGCTCTGTCACACGAAGTCCACCTTGCAAAGAACCTGGAGGTTGTGAGAATAGAGCTACCTTTGCAGGTCCTCCTCCACGACCAATGGTTCCGCCACGTCCATGGAACAGAGTGAGCTTGATATCATGTTGCTTACACAATTCAATAAGACTTTCTTGTCCTCTATATTGCGCCCATCCTGCTGCCAATGCTCCTGCATCTTTTGCCGAATCGGAATAGCCAATCATAATCATTTGCTTGCCCTTGATTGTATTTTTATACCATTCAATGTCAAACAAATCACTCATTATTTTTTTCGAATTGTTCAAGTCATTCAATGTCTCAAACAATGGCGTTACAGGCAATATATATCGACAACTAGCTTCTTGCAAAAATAAATATACAGCTAAAATATCTGATGGAGTACGTGTCATAGAAATGACATACGTAGGCAAACATCCCTCTGGAGTATTTGCAATCACGCGGCAAGTATCTAGCAATTCTTTTGTTTGAGGACTAGGCTGCCAATTGCGAGGAACAAGTGGACGACGAGATTGTAATTCTTTCAATAAGAATTGTTGTTTCTCCTCCTCACTCCATTCTTCATAATTACCAAGTCCTAGATATTCAGTTATCTCAGCTAATGCTTCTGTATGAATCGTACTTTCTTGACGGATATCTAATTGAGTTAGCGTTAAACCAAAACATTTCACGCGACGCAATGTATCTAACAATCTATCATTAGCTATGATATCCATGTCACACTCTACGAGAGAGGTATATGCAACATAGAGAGGAGCCCATAATTGCTCATTATCAAAGATCAAATCTTCAGTTGGTTCCACATGAATTCCCTCTGCACATTGCTCCAAATATTGTACTGTTTTTCGCAACGCAGTACGTAGTCTTATCATCAATTCACGATAAGGCTCTTGAATCTCATTATCTCCAATATAAGCCCTAAAGTCAGCAGTACAATCTGCCATAGACAACTCTTTTACCAGATTCTCAATATCTGCCAAAAAGAGTTTTGTTGCTCTAGTTCTACTATCCAACAAAACCTCAGATGTGGTAGTTGACAATACATTAGGGTTTCCATCCCTATCACCTCCCATCCAAGAAGAGAAATGAACAGGGCGAGCATCCACAGGCAATTTGTATCCCATAGTCTCTTCCATTTGCTCGTTCAGCTCTCTAATGAAAATAGGAACAGCTTCCCATAGACTACTCTCAACGACTTCGTAGCCCCATTTAGCTTCTTCGTTGGGTGTAGGACGACGTTGTCGTATCTCATCCGTATGCCAATATTGGGCAACTAGCTGCTTCAACCGTCTAGTTACCTGTTTCTTTTGATAATCAGCAATATCCAAATCGAGCATCCCTAAACAAGTATCTACTTGATTAAGATTGTTTATCAGCGATCGCCTATTTATTTCCGTAGGATGCGCAGTTAGTACTAGATCAATCGAAATCTCTCCAATAGCCTTCTTAATATCCTCATCACTCAAATTATTCTCTTTGAGCTTTTTATAAATTGCTGGAAAATTAACAGGATTTTCACCACCTGTACTATGTGGCGAAACGCTGCTATACTGCTCTGCCGTATTGGTCAAGTTCAGAAATTGATTGAAAGCTCGTGCCACAGGCAAGAACTCCTCATCCTTCAAGTTTTGTAACGCTTCTATCAGTTCCTTGTGTGCATCATCGCTACCTTCGTGTGCTGTTTTAGACAGTCGTCTCACAGCCTCTACAAGGTCATAGGTTCTGATATCTTGCGCTTCTTTGATGGTATCTCCAAGTAGCTTGCCCAACATTCTGACATTGTTGTGCATCTGTGTATCCTTGTAACTCATCCGCTTTTACTTTAAAGAGTTTTTGACTACCCTTTTCAAAAAGAGCAGTCAAAAACATCTAGATTATATTATATAAGTCCTAATTTATTCGTTAATCAGCTTAAACATCTCTTCAGCTGCCTCTTTTGGTCCTGTTTGTTCGTTTCCAGGAATAGCCAATCGAGTATGGATTTCTCCTATTTTAACTCCATTCTTATCCATATCCTCAAAGTATTGTTTAATCAATACTCCAGCAACATCTTTCTCTTGTACAGGTCCAAATGGATTAGCAAAATAAGATTTCACTAATCCTTTTTCAGAAGTAGTTCCTTTTGCTTTACGTGCCCCGTCTTCAAACACCTTGATAGCTTTATTCAAGTCATCAAAGAACGTGATTTTTTCTGGTGTATCTTCATAGTTATTAGCATACAAGAAATAGTCAACTTTATATCCCTTAATAATAGTATCATATGTAGCAGCTGGAATAGTTACACGAGCATTTATCTTATCAGGATTCATATAGATCCCTCTATCCAATTGCTCAAACGCATAACTAGGGTCAAGGTCGTCAACACGCACAAATGCGCCTGTCTCTGTTCCGTATCCCTTGATAGTTCCATCTTCTTCTTTTTTCAATATTCCCATATCATCAAAAATGATTCTCATATGGCGAATATAGCTTGCATTCAGTGTTCTAAATGCCTCTAAGCTTTCAGATTTACCTGCTCCACTATCTCCCATTATCACGATATTAGCCTCAGTTCCATTCTTCAATAAGATGTTTACCATAGCTCCATGAATTGGCAAATAACCCTGCTCCATTTGTTTGATATTGTGTAATGTAAGAAGCATTTTCTTCATATACCCAAAATAATCAATCTCATCGCAATGGTTGGCATACCCTATTAGAATATCATTTTTCTTGTCTTTGTAATAGAATGTACGTTTTTCATCATGCCCATCAGCATAACCATACAGATAAATCATATCTGGTTTTTTGCCAATATATTCGCTCTCTTTCGCCAACTCAAATAGGTTAGCCAATCCAAATCCTTGAGACATATAGTCTTTGTGGAAATAAACGAATGTAAGCATTGTTCCCACTTTAGCTGGATACAAGAACCAATCATCTTCATTGAGAACTACATTTGACAATGGATTCACTTCGTGTTCTTGGAAAAGTCCATCACGAGTATTATTCTTTGTATAAGCAATAAATGGAGGATAGAAAACAACCGATGTAATAAACGGTATTTTCAACAATCCGCTATATTCTATTGGACAATTCCAATTGATATCATTTAATTTCAATCCAGCATTTACACCCGCTGTTAGCTGACGATACACTCTGTGTTGGTAACCCATCACTGTTTCTTCGGCACGGCGATAGATAGACAATACTAGCTCATTGAATAATTCACTAGCATGGATAAATCTCACACTTTGCAAACCATCACCAATAGTATTGTTATGTACCACTGCAAATCGACTAAGTTTGCGCCAGAAAGTGT
>JASLEN010000077.1 GCA_030151105.1 Dysgonomonas sp. | reverse complement strand
GGCACTACGCATGCCACTATTGATGCCATTGGTGCATTGATGGCTGAAGGTAGCAACTGGTTTGAGAGTGATGCTGCACCAATTATCAAAGTGGGAAAAAATGTAGTGAAATCAGAGAACAAAGAGTTAGGAACTGGTTATTTTAAAACGTCTTGGTCTAAGGCTGAAATTACAGCAGATATGGCTAAAGTGACTATCAATAGTGAAGATAGCAAACCGGCATATGGTGCACTCTACTGGCAGTATTATGAGGATTTGGACAAAATTACGAAACAAGATGGTTCTCTAAATATCAGCAAGGAACTGTATAAAGAGGTGGTGGATCAATCTGGTAAATCTTTGGTGAAGATTACCGAGGAAAATCCATTGAAGGTGGGTGATAAGGTAATTGTACGTTTAGTTGTGCGTAGTGATAGAGATCTTGAATTTGTACAGTTGAAAGATATGAGAGCTTCATGTTTTGAACCTATGAATACAAGGTCAGGAATGGCATGGCAAAATGGTGCGCCTTACTATCAAACGACGAAGGATGGTTCTACAAACTTCTTCTTTGATGTGTTGCCAAAAGGAACCTATGTATTTGAGTATCCTGTTTATGTAAATAGAGTGGGTGAGTATTCAAATGGAATAACAAGCATACAAAGTGCTTATGTTCCAGAGTTTACGTCACATACAGCGGGGATTAAAGTGATAGTGAAATAAGAGCGCCTATTCTTATTTTATAGTTAAAGTGCTTGGTCTAATTTTATTTCTTAACATCGTTGTTAGAGATAGAATTAGACCAAGTCTTTTTATTCAGTAAATGTCTAAAAGTTTGAGAAATGACAAAAAAAGATTTATTATTCTTTTTATTATAATATTTTCTGTAAATTTGTATTTAGTATCACTGTTTTTGATAGTGAGATGTTTAGATAAATAAAACACAAAAAAGAAATGAAAAAGCTTGGTTTAATATTACTTACACTAGTGATGGTGGTTGGATTTGCTTCTGCTCAAAGTGGCAAGAAAGCACCTAAAGCTACATTTAACAAAACTGTACATGATTTTGGTAAAGTCAACGAAAGCGACAAAACAGCTACGGCAACATTTACATTTAAGAATGACGGAAATGCACCGCTTATAATTCAAAGAGCGCATGCATCGTGTGGTTGTACAACACCAGATTATACGAAAGAACCTATTCTACCTGGTAAAGAAGGTAAAATAACAGTTACCTATTCTACTACAGGTCGTGTAGGAGCAATTGATAGAAATATTACAATTTTCTCAAATGTTCCAGATGAAATCTACACTTTGAAAATTGTAGGAGAAGTTCTTAAGAAATAAGAATTCTTGAAGAAAGATAAAGGGAGATAGTCATTAGATTATCTCCCTTTTCTATTTTATAAATAAGCTTCTTATTTATCTAGATTTTCCAAGATTCTTTTGATTACAGTTTGTGCCGAAAATTCTCTATTCGCAGCCTCTGGTATAACAAGCGATTGCGGACTTTCTATCACATCATCACTCACTATCATATTGCGTCGTACAGGCAAGCAGTGCATAAAAAAGGCATTATCAGTTAGTGCCATCTTTTCAGTTGTAACCGTCCATGACATATCTTTACTCAATATTTGACCATAATTAGGATCTTCGTATGCTGCCCAGTTTTTTGCATAAACAAAATCTGCACCAGCCAGAGCCTTGTCTTGATCATATTCGACCTTTGCTCCACGAACAAATTTTTGATCTAATTCATAACCCTTGGGATGAGTAACCACAAAGTCAACATCAGCCTCATTCATAAAATCACAAAAAGAGTTTGGAACAGCCTGAGGCAATGCTCTTGGATGCGGAGCCCATGTTAGAACAACTTTTGGACGAGCTGTTTTCTTATATTCTTCTATTGTAATCAAATCAGCAAATCCCTGTAGAGGATGCCCCGTAGCCGCTTCCATACTGAAAACAGGTTTGCCCGAATATTGAATAAATTGATTTAAAACCTTTTCGCTATAATCATCAGCTTTGTTTTCGAAAGTCGCAAAAGCCCTAACTCCAATGATGTCACAATAGGATGCCATAACAGGAATAGCCTCCAAGAGATGCTCCGATTTGTCACCATCCATTACTACACCTCTTTCGGTTTCAAGTTTCCAAGCTCCTTGGTTCACATCTAGTACCATGGTATTCATTCCGAGATTCATAGCAGCCTTTTGTGTACTCAAACGTGTACGCAAGCTAGAGTTGAAGAAAACCATCAATAGTGTTTTGTTCTCTCCCAGATGTTTGTAAGCAAATGGATTCTTCTTGATTTCAAGAGCTTCTTTTACAGCAAGATTTAGATCTCCTAAATCTTTTACATTGGTATAAAATTTCATATATTTTACTTCTACTTAAGGTCGCAGACCTATTTATTGTTTTTCCAAGTATAGCTATTATTGATAGTTATACTTAAAAAGTATGTCATTAATTATTCACTTTTGCTTAATGTTCTATTTTCTAGAGAATAAAGTTACAAAATATATTTCACTCGCTTGTTGATTATTATCAAAGGAATAACTGTAAGTACGGAGAGTAGAAATATTATAGGCAAATTGTA
>JASLEN010000197.1 GCA_030151105.1 Dysgonomonas sp. | reverse complement strand
GCAAAATTGGTCTTTATCTTCTCTAAAAAAAACTTACTTATCATATTCTCTCTTCATTTGGATATCAAAAGTAGCTTTAAAAGCTATCTTTTTCTAAATTTGCAATAACAATTAGGGCTTATTTAACTTATAAGCTTATATTGTAATGAATATAATAACAAAAGACAAAGTCTGAACAAAATATGTTTCTACCCCCAACCATTGACCTTGCTCATTCAGAAAAATATATCCTTTCGCTGAGAATAAAACCTACGGAGTTTATGTTCTCACTAACTGAGCCCAATGTTGGCAAAAATTATTGTTTGCGTAGCACTACATTCGACAATGCGAATGAGTCTTTGTTAGAAAGTATTCAGAAAATTATTTTCGAACTCAATTTTCTAACTCAGCAGTTCAAAAGAACAAATGTTATTTTTGTAGAACCAAACTATAAGCTTGTTCCTCAGCATTTAGTAGATATAAAGCAAAAAGAGGAGGTATTTAGCTTCTCTTCGATGGAAAAGGAAGCATTTATATTATCAGACGAGATTACTCAATACAAGGTGAGTAACTTGTATAAAGCGAATCAAGATATCCACAATTTTCTACTGAGAAGTCTTTTCAATCCTCAGTTTCATAGCCATATTACTTCGCTAATATATTTGTTCGAAGGACGTGCCAAATCAACGAGCATCTATGGGAAAATGTATATCAATATACATAATAATCTTATAGATATCATTTGCTTTACGGGACAAAAACTTCAACTTGCTGCCACTTATGAATATCTAACAGAACAAGAGAAAGTCTATTATATTTTGAAGATATGGGAATCACTTTCGTTTGATCAAATGAAAGATCAGTTGCTTATAGCAGGAGAATTGGAAGAAGCGACATTGGAAACAATACGAGATTACATTAAAAATATAGAACGTGTGGCATCACCTAGCGAAATATTTATTTGGCATACGGATGCGCAAAAAGCACCACTCGATTTAATTGCATTATCATTATGAGAATTATAAGCGGACGACTAAAAGGAAGAGTTTTTAATCCACCCAAAAGCTTTAGAGCAAGACCTACTACCGATTTTGCAAAAGAAAACTTATTTAATGTACTCAACAATCGCATAGACTGGGATGAGACCGAAGCTCTCGACCTCTTTGGAGGTACAGGAGGTATCAGTTTTGAATTGGCATCAAGAGGCTGCAAACGCGTCGTATGCGTGGAGAAAGATTTTAAGCATGCTGAGTTTATAGAAAAAACAAGAGTAGAGTTTAAACTAGAAGAGATGTCAGTCTTGAAGATGGACGCATTCAAATATTTTGAATATTATAGCCAAAAATTTGATCTCATATTTATAGATCCACCCTACGATTTGAAAAACTTTGACACGCTACCCAAACTCGTTTTTGAGAAAGACATCTTAGCAGATGAGGGCTTGTTTATCTTAGAACACTCTTCAGAATATGATTTCTCAGAACATCCTTACTTTTCTGAAACAAGAACATACGGAAGTGTGAACTTCACATTCTTCGAAAAAGAATAATATCTACTACAAATATCCCCAAACAAGATACAAGTCAATTATAGCAGACTTGCAATTAAATAATTTTATTAACAAAGAAGAGTCATTGCAAATCATCTTCTTTGTTGATATTCTTATAGCCCAATAGTAATATCTACCGAGTTACATCTTCTAATAATTCTCTTATGGAGCGAGTTAAAATGTGGATATACAATACTAGGAGAGCGATTCAGATACAAACATATATAAAAAAGAAATGGTTGTCATCTCGACAACCAATCTTCATTGTTAACCTTAAATCTAATACCATGAAAAACACATTACAAATGTAAGCGATAGTTTTATGTTATACAACACATTTGCAGTTTTTATTTTACAGTTTAACTCCTTTTAACTATTCTTCCCCTTTAGGAAGCTCCTTTTGAGGTTTAACACCTAAATCTTTTAGCATCTCAGCCTGACGCAACAAATTCCCTCGACCTTCTGACAATTGCGAAAATGCTTTGGTATACGCTTTCTGCGATCTGTCGATACTAACACCCACCTCTTGCAACGTTTCCACAAAACCAGCAAACTTGTCATACAGCAGCGCTCCACGCTCTGCAATTTCTTGCGCATTCTGGCTCTGCGCATCTCTTTTCCACAAATCTGCTACAACACGCAAAGAAGCTATCAGGTTAGTTGGATTTATCATCAATATTCTACGTTTATACGCATAATCCCAAAGATTAGCATCCAACTTCATTGCCAAAATATAAGCAGGCTCGTTGGGAATAAACATCATCACAAAATCAACAGACTCAATATAGTCTTGATAAGCTTTATTGCTCAATTCATCAATATGTTGCTTAATAGAGACAAGATGCTCTTTTTCTGCCTTAATTCTATCTTCATCAGTCTCAGCCTCACTATGACGAACATAGGCGCTTAATGACACCTTAGAATCAACAATCACTTTTCTTCCTCCTGGATATTCAATAATGACATCAGGCTGCATACGCTGGTTAGCGTTATTTTTTATAGGGTTACCATCTTCATCTCGTAGAAATTCTTGTGTATAATATTCGACTCCTTTTTTTAATCCAGACTTCTCCAAAATTGTTTCAAGAATCATCTCTCCCCAATTCCCCTGCACTTTGCTTTCTCCTTTTAGAGCTTTGGTCAGATTGTTTGCATCATCGCTAATTTGCGTATTCAACGCCACTAACTCTTTAATACGTTCTTCAAGCGAAAAGCGCTGCTTTGACTCTTTGTCGTACGTTTCCTCAACCTTTGACTTAAACTCGATCAAACGTTCATTTAGAGGTTTTAAAATAGCTTCGATATTATTCTGATTAGCCTGAGTGAAACGAGCAGTTTTCTCTTCTATTATTTGTGTAGCTACAAGCTGAAAGTCCTTATTTAACTGCTCTCGCATCTTGAACAATTCATCTTGCTGCACTCTCAGAGATTCTTCTTTAGCTGTAAGTTGCGCTTTTAAATCAGCATTAACTCGAATATATTCTTCTTTCTCATCTCTCATTTTTGCCAACTCCTCTTGCTCCCTCAGCAGCAATAGCTTTGCATCATTCTCACGGCTCTTGCTACTTGCTTGTAATAAATACAATACGACACCGAATAGTATCACTACAATACATAATGCTAACACCAAATATAACTCCATTCCAATTAAATATTAAAAGAACATTAATAATGTTCAAATGTAAATCATCACCTACCTAAAGTTAAAGATAAGTAATGACATCTTCACTTCAAAGTACATAATAACCCAAGTTATATAACAAAAAAGAGAGTGATTATAAAATCACTCTCTTCATTATTTTATGCAATCCTGAGATTAGTCAGCATAGAAAATAGCTACACGGTTCCATGCATTTTCAGCATATGGTTGAACAGTGTCACCTTTCCAATCAACAGACACACGGCTTTCTGAGATGTTATGTTTTTTAATCAACTCGTTAGCAACTGCTTTAGCACGTCTTTCTGAAAGTTTTTGGTTGATAGATGCTGTACCAGTTTTCTTGTCAGCATATCCTACAATTTTAACTTTTGCACTAGGGTTTTCTTTCATGTATTGAGCAGTGTTGTAAACATTCACTTCTTGGTGTTTGTCGATAACTGCACTATTAATACGGAAGAATACTACGTTAGATACAAATGCTGCATTGTCTTGAACTTTTTGTACAACTTGTTTAGGGCACTCGTTGCATTTTTCAGGACGTTTTGACAAAATAGCATTTTCTTGACGAAGTTTGTTGATTTGGTTATTCAACCCATCAATAGTAGCTTGGTCTGCAAGAATTGCTTCAGAGAATCCAGTTTTACCTAGTTTGTAAGATAAACCTAATGAAGTATTCAATAATCCATCATATTTCCAGTTTCCACCAACTTGTTGATCGTGGTTATCAGGAAGAATAGATCCAGCAAACTCTAGATCTAAAGACAATCTGTCTGTCAATCTGAATTTATTAATGATACCTGCATTAATAGTCAAAGATTTCTTTTTCTCCTCTTGTTTAACACCATTCATTTTAGCATCAAATGATACAGCTCCTCCAACTCCTCCGAACACGATGAAGTTATAGAAACGATTCTCGTTATATTTACCAAAATAGTTAGTAAGGTCGAACATCACATCAGCTTGAGCTGTAATATTCTTTTGGTGCATCATGCTTTCTGCATTGTCACCAACAAAAGAGTGCATAGACCCGAAAGTACCCTTTCCTCTAACTCCTAAATAAGGGTTAAACCATTTTCCTACTTGTCCATTAACTGTAACTGTAGGACGGCTTCCAAAGAAGCTAGCATGTTGATCTTGATCTCCGAAATAGATATTTGCTCCAGCACCAGCTCCTACGAACCAGTTGTCCCAAAATCCATTTCTCTTAAATGTAGCCTTACGACCTGCTTCTGCGCTAGTTCCGCTCTCTTGAGCTACCATAGCAATAGTCATAAGTGCTAGTACTAAAAGTAAACTTACTTTTTTCATAATCATTCTTTTTAATTATAATTAAACACAATTATTTTCTAATATTTTTATTGTACCATACATACATACGGTCAATTCCTTCTTCAATCTCTATTCGGTGTTTCCACCCTAACTCATGTAACTTAGATACATCAGTCAATTTTCTCATTGTTCCATCTGGTTTACTTGTATTAAACCAAAGATTTCCAGTAAAGCCAACTTTAACTTTAATCAGATCTGCAACATCTTTT
>JASLEN010000169.1 GCA_030151105.1 Dysgonomonas sp. | reverse complement strand
AGGCTGTTGAAGCGACTGATAGCTACTCCAATGAAGAAATCAAATTTCTTATTTGCACTCATGTTTGTCCGAATTTTGATGAATGTGGTAGAATCTGTTGTTCTCTTTTTCTTTGCATGGCTGATATTCGATATTCATATTCAAGGAAACATTGGGGCTTTGATTGTGCTATTTCTAGCTGGCAATATTGCTTTTACGGGAGTTGCTATTTTAGTGGCATCTCGTACCTCCAAAACAGAGGTTGGGTCGGGATTGATTAACGCAGTGCAAATGCCTATGATGCTTTTGTCAGGTATTTTCTTTAGTTATCACAATTTCCCCGAATGGAGTATTGGATTTATTAAACTATTGCCTTTGACAGCTTTAACTGATGGCATCCGCAGTATCTTTAACGAAGGTGCAGGATGGATGGAAGTCCTTTATCCAACTAGCATATTATCTGTATTCGGAATTATCTGCTTTATGGTTGGAGCTAAGACGTTTAAGTGGGATTGAAAGAGTGTTTTATAAATATCCTATTTCTTATTTAAAAATAAAAAAAGCATGAAATATACAACAGTTTTCTTAGACTTCGACGACACATTAATAGACACGCAAGGTAATTCCAAAAAGTTCTTACATGAAACTTATGAGGAGCAAAATATAAATCAATATTATCCAACATTTGAGGAGTTCTTTGATGATTATTTTCCTCATAAACATCAAAGAACTCCTCAAATGTTGGCGAAGAATGTATAAATTGATCAGAGTGTTCATTAGAAAAGATATGAAAATCATTCTTCAGTTCTTTGCGTATTTATTTTCCTCTTCCATTCGCTGGCTATAAGTCAGTAAATGACAATGCAAATGAATTGTTTATTTATTTATATAAAAGCATATTTATATAAATAGTCATTTCGTTAGTAGTGCGCTATTTCATTAATAATACGTACTTTTGTAGAAAGCTAAAGCTTATGAGTATAAAGAATAACCAACTTAGTAGAATTCCTCAGAATTTCTCTTTTGACAAAGATGCGCTTCTCCGTACATTTGGAGAGGAGTCGGCTATCATTAGAGACATTATAGTCTATGTGGCAAATTGCCAATTTTCAGACTTGTGGGGAAATATTACATTCTCTATTGAAGATTTCTGTAGAGAGTTTGGTTATAGCCGTACTACTTTGCAACGCACGCTTCCTCAGTTCAAGAATCTACCTGAGAAGAAGCAACCTATCATAGATGATCATGTTTTTGATAGCCTTTTTGAATATGCTCTTTATCGAGCTTTGAAGGAGAATGTTGTGTTTAAACGTAGAAAAGATGACAGAGAAACATTTGAATCAGTGCAGCTGATTAGTCATCTCGACGTGATTTATGATAAAACAACTCGCAAACTCTCCAAAAGACTTTACTCCATAAAGTTGGGGCATAAGATATTGGAGAACCTATTCAAGGAGTATCATATCATTGACTTCTATGACTACAAAAGACTTAAATCTTCTAAAATATCTTCGGTGGGGGCATTCCGAAACTTCTATATCTTCATGGCGAGGATAATTGCCCAAGTGAAATTCTATCAGCGATCTAACCAACCTGAGAACTTCGTAGCATCTATTGATGACCTATGTGGTGTGTTCGGTGTGAATTATGATTCGCCAAAGAATAAGAAAGCTTATATCTCTCGCACATTGAATTATATCCAAGAGTCTTTGGTGAACACCAAATTTGAATGGGAATATGTGAAGAATGGTACTCGATACAATTACTTCGTTGAATTTTCATTTGCAGATGCTACTCTTGACTACTTTGACGAGAAACTGAAAGCTGTTTTCTTCAAAAAGCTACACTCTTCAGCAGAGCAACTCTATCTAAGAGAAGAGTCAGGAGGCTCTGGACGTTATTCTTCTATGCTTGAAGCATATAGAAACATCAATGTGGAGGACTTCTATAGATGGTTTATGAGTGATAGCTCCAAAGACAAAAAATTAAAAATTTGGGATGATGCCTATACTGAGATATTTGGTGTATCAGCTCCGAGTGATTTTTAGTTGTGTAGTTGAGTATCCTCTTTTGCTTTTTTCTCCATTAGTTGTGTAGTTTGGTATCCTCTTTCTCCAATTAGCTGTGTTGTTGAGTATCCTTTTAGACTATCAGTTGTGTAGTTTGGTATCCTTTCTGCTCATTAGTTGTGTAGTTTAGTATCCACTTCTCTTGTTAGCTGTGTAGTTCGGTATCCTTTTCTGCATTTAGCTGTGTAGTTTGGTATCCTCTTGTATCTTAGCTGTGTAGTTCGGTATCCTAGCAGTTAACAAACTTGCTGCTTATAATCAGAGCCTTATTGAATTTAGTTGTGTAGTTGAGTAGCACATTATATTAAAGATTAACCAGAATAATATGAAAGAGAAAACTATAAATCCACGAAACGTAACAACGAACTCAATACTTTATTTATTTTATCTTTATTTAAGGATAACATATAAGGACACGCATGTATTGGTTTTATGAGCTTCTAATATTAATTGGAGCTGATTTATAAATATTTAGATAAAACTAAATTTTGAGTTGACATTTTTTTATTTAACTTTGACAAACATAACAAACTTTAAGATTTTTAAAAATGCACAAATCTAACACCCTCGAAAGGTTGTTGACAATTCTTATTGTCTTATTTTCTCTAACAATACTATCAGAGAAATTAACTGCCCAAGTAACAATTGGGACAAAATTGTCCGCTAAAACAGGAGCGATACTTGATTTAAAAGAAAATGACAATATTGGATCTAATTCATCAAGAGGTCTTCTATTGCCAAGAGTTAATTTACAAAGTCTGGTTCAACTAGCTCCTGAAAATGGAGATTATACAGACAAAGAATCTCATACGGGTCTTGTTGTATATAACTTGGTACGTAATATAGAAAAAAACTTATGTCCAGGGGTCTATATATGGAGTGGTGACCAATGGATAAAAGTTGGAAATAATGGCTGCCTTTGCGAATATATATTTGTAGGAGCTGATAGTGCTACAAGATATCTATATTGTAAAGACTTTTCGGATATAGTAATTAATGCACAAAATATATGTTCGACTAAAGCTATTGATAATAAGAAATATAACTATTCATTACTGAAAGTAGAAGATTATTTGAATATTTGGGACAAAAAGTCAAATGATAATCCTCCTTCAGAATTTGCAGATGGTACAATTCTATTAGATCACAAAACATGGGTGACCAAAGGAACCAAAGATGTCGATAAAACTCAGGTTGTGGGTGTAGGATTTTCGTTTCCTGGAGGTCCTGCAATCGGTGGATATATAGACGGAAGTTCTACAATAAAATGTGTCCGAGACTAACCAACTTTACTGATTCATTACTTTTCTTAATTCAACACAAGATGAAAAAACTATATACTATCTTATTCTTTTTAATACTCTTATCTTCACAAATTTATGCTCAATGTAACTTCAATGCAAGTATAACTACTTCTAATGCAGGAATTTGTAACAATAGCAACGGATTTGTTTTGTTTGAGGCTAGAGAAACTACTGCCAATACAATTACTCAATTTTACTATGTAGTTAGAAATCGATCTGATAATTCATTAGTTACTTCAAGTAATAATATCAATCCAGAGGTGAGTTTGCCTGCAGGAAGTTACACTGCGGAAGTAATTGCGCATTGTACAGCAGGAGGACAAGGTACTCTTTGGAGTAGGAATTTTACTATAGGTACAACTACAGATAGTGAATTTTCTGTAACATTTGGGGGCTCGCGTGCCACCCTTATTAGTAAACCTACGGGAAGAATTACATATAGTTTTTCTAAAAAAGGCAAGTATTCTATCAAAATGATAAAGCATCCCGCAGGATACACAGGTCCTAAATTATTTGAGCTTTCAGCTGTAGATTTCCCGAATACAGGAAGTAATAATGATTATTATATTGAAGATCTAGTAGAAGGTACAGGCTACGAATTTGAAATTTCTAATGGCTGTAAGACTATAAAAGATGGACCTAGAAGTGTATATAAAGTTCTACAAGACATTCCTAGTCAGAATACAGGTTATCTTATTGATTTATATTCATATAATACAATGGGTGGAGGAATCTATACAAGTGCACCTACTGAAAATCTTCATACTTTTTATCTTGCTGCATATTCTAGTAATTTGTCCGCTTTACCTATAGAATATTGGAGAACAATAGAATCAGAAAAACATTATGAATATGCTGTTGTTTTCCCTCAAGTCGGTGAGACTATAGCAGGCGCTACTTGGAAACCTTTAGTATATAATCCAAGCAATTCGTTAGTAAATAGAGTGGATGCACCATTATCTGTAAGACAAATAGCCGATAATGCGTCAGATAGACCTAGTGTTTATGTGCGACTGAAACATGATCCTAGTCAAATGGTTACAGGTATTTCATCTATGAGTGTATCATATCCAAGATTAAGGATTCTACCAACTGATAATTGCGATAGATTTGATGTAGTTACAAATTACTTTGGTAATGGACATACCTACCCTTTAGATATAGTTCTTAGAACGGATCCTAATGGTTCCAATCCAAATGTTGAATTAAGGCGACATACTGTAACTGAAGAGGACATGAAGACAGGTAGTGAATATACATTTAATAATGTAGATCTTAAAGATGGTTGTTATATGCGATTAGAATTTAAAGATCCTGGAGGTTTTCCTAATGCTGTAGGATTTAGAGATTTAACTAATTATAAGATTCCATCTGTTAATAGTATTACGGATTTAATAGGAACTCCTACTTTAAATTGGGAAAGTATATCTACATCGTGTTATACTTATCGTTTGATGACATACATTAATTATGGACCAGGAAGTAGTACATTTGACTATAGGGGAGTAAAAGTAAAATATACAGGAACAGAGCCATTGCAAGAAGGTGCTGCCACAGAATTTGAAATTCCTGCAGATTATTCTTATGCTGTTAATTCATTGTATTTGACTACCGTATTGGATCAAAATGGGAAATGGAGAAATAGTTCTGTATATGGGTTATTGCCAGGGAAAACATATACATGGGAAATATCTGTCCCTTGTGGAAATACTGGAGTGTATGAAACAACAACACGGACAATTACTACTCCTATAGGACCTTCCTCTCAAGTAGAAGTAATTGCCCCTGAAAAATTTGACCCAAAAGTTGTTGCCTCTGATCCTTCAAAAGGATGTGGATTCTTAGAAATTGAGATTGGAGAATTTGAAAATTTAAGAAATATTTTTCAAATAAGAAGAGCTGATGGAAGTGCCTATGCTTCTGATACTTACTTTCGTTTATATAAAAAATCTAGTCCTACAAGTACATATTATAGTGCTTTGAGTAATAATGATGGTGTATATTATGATGGAAATTCAGCTATTTCTTTTAGAGTCCCTTCTTCAGGGAGTGTAAATGCAGAGTTTGTAAGACCTAAAATTAGAGTTAATCGTCCAGGAAAATATTATTTAATCGCTACTGCTTATGAAAATGTCTCAGTGTATGATAATATTTTTGATGCAGGCTGTGCACTTGTAAGAGAATTTGAAATATCTGAAGCCGACTTCAATGCAACGATTAATATAAAACGTACTGCGGCTTATTTCTGCTCTCAGGACAAAACTTCAGGTATAATCTATGTGGCGAGAGAAGGGGCTGATTTAGGAAATAAATTTACTTATAGAATTTGGAATGATAGTGGAACTTTTGATAAGTCATTCTCTACTTCTAAAACAGAAGTTGTTTTGAGAGATGTGAATCCTAATTTGTATGGAAATAAGTTTAATGCATCCATTATTTCCGAAAATGGTTGTACAATCTCCGAGGCACGAGCAACATTGACAATGAATACGGTTTCTAATAGTGCTGCATTCATTACTCAGAGTCAATCAAGTAGCTGTGACGGTACTGTAGATGTTGATATTAGAGCCGAGGCTTATACTTTTACTAAGTATGAGTGGATGGATGCTAAAAGAAATACTTTGAGTAATACAAATGTGGTTCAAGGTAAATTTGCAACAGGTACTAAACTAATTTTGAAAGTAACTTTCTCTAGTGAGAATAGTTTAGGAGAGATTACAGATTGCGATACTTGGGAGAAAGAATACTTTGTAGAGGGTATTCCATTAGACGCATTCTATTGGCGAAAAGATGCATCCAATTCCAATTGGAATTCCAAAAATAACTGGAATAACAAAGATGGACAAACTGCTTCTGGTATTCCAAATGCTTGTTCGGTGGTTTACATTCCATCTGTGGTAACTAGTTATTATCCAGATTTGGCTGGCAATACGACGGCAGTGACGAATAAAATTTATTTTGAATTTGGAGCTCAACTCTATAATCAACAAAATTTGAATTATAAAGAGGCTTATGTTTCTTACGACTATGGCTATTATGACATGACGTCTCTCACTGAGGCTCCTACTAGTTTGGTACAGCCTACTAAGAGTAAGAATCAAGTGACAGCTAGTACGACTAACAAATCTAGTTTAGCCTTCTCTACTCTTCCTGTAATGAAGAGAGCTCGTTGGTATATGCTATCTACTCCGCTCAAAGGTGCGTCTCTTGGCGATTTTCAGCTTGATGCTAAGCCTTTCACTATGCAACGAGTATATAAGCAGGTAATAGAGAAAGATCCTACGAGATTGACCGAGGAAAGCAGTTTAGTGATTCCTGATAATAATATATCGCTGTATCCTAATTCGAATTTTCATGCTTTAGCGCTTTGGATTCCTCCATATAGCTACGAGATTGGGGCAAAAGACCAAAGTGTGTTGCAGAGTTTAGATGGTAATATTCAGTTTCCTTACTTCTTAGATGAAAGTATTTTGAATATAAGAAAGGATAGAACTTTTGATCGTACAACACTAAAAATGGATATATCAACCTTTAGCATGGAAACATTAAATACTATTGGGTCTAATACTATAACAGTAGATAAAAACTTTGGTAGATTTAGTAACGAAGACGAGAGTGGACAAGCTCAAGATAATTATACTATTCAGATAGTTACAGATGCTAAGCGTACAAAAGGAGAGGAGCTGATAGGAAATCCTTTTATGGCGCCAATTGACTTTGATGCATTCTATGCTGCAAATAGTGCTCTGATAGAAGATAATTATAAAATCTTGGTAGATAACAAATGGGAAACATACTCTATCAGCAATCCTTCTGGAAATACTCTAACTAAGTATATTGCACCACTACAGGCTATTATTGTGACATTGAAGAATAAAACTGGTAGTTGCAGCTTAAATTTCCCTTTCAGTGTAATGGCTCCACAAAGTACCACAACTAGCAAAGTGAAGGTAAAATAAAGGATATGATTGAATGTAGAAATAAAATTGTATTTTTACAGCGAGTGAAAAGGTAGGGATAACGTGGGGACACGCCCGAACGTGTAACTCAGGACATACGCAAGTATGAATAGGGAGCTTCTTAGAGGCTCCCTATTTTTTTATCTTATTTTATCAAATCTTCTACTGTTTTCGTTTTATCTCCTTGGCGTACAATCAAGCCCGAATTATATGCATTGGTCTTATATTCGGGTGTAAGTTGATATCCCATCAGCTCTAGCGCAATATTATAAACAGATGAGTTAGCTATTCTATCCAAATCGTTATAGTAATATTGTTCTACTATTGCTTTAGAATCACGCTTACTATTGTGTAAAACGACAAATGGTATCATAAAATCTTCTTTAGAGAATGAGCCTACACTATGTCCTCTGCCAATTGTTTCGCCATGATCTGAGACATAAATTAGGATAGACTCTTCATCTTTTACTTGGTTCCAAAGCTTGCGTAAGAAGCGGTCGGTATGATATATTGTTTGATCATATACTAAGCCCTCTTCATCTCCCGTTATAGCTGCTCTATCAACATCATCTATTTTATCATAATATGGGATGTGACTGCCCGAAAGGTGAAATACAAATAGTTCTTTATCAGAGCTGTAATTCTCTCTATATTCTTTGAGAAAATCTATTAGTATAAAGTCTTCTAATGGATCGTCAGAGGCTATAAATTTAGAATAGTCTGATGTGCGAGCTATTGACGACACAGATGTGCGAATAACCTCACTAATTGCTGATTTGGCTTGTGTAGATAACCATATAGTGGAGTAATCAGCATCTTTGGCTAGATCTATAAGTGTTTTCTCTCTAAAATATAGTTCATAATCTTTTGGTGTTGCAGAAGACATTATTGCTGGTATGGCAATCATAGTTGCAGGTGCAGCAGCAACTCCCTTGTAGTAGGTCATTAGATTATCAATATGACTGAGACTATCTAGAAAAGGTGTTGTTTTTAAAGTGTGTCCATATAGAGACATTCTATCATAGCGAGCACTTTCGCCAAGCACCACATATATTTTTTTTACCTGCTTATTTTCGAAACTATCTTGAGCCAAGAGTATTCCATGAGGTGTCTGCCTCTCAAAATCTTTGAATCGTAAGAACTCCATTTTATTTTCTACATATAGATATGAAGAAATACCTGTTGTGAAAAGGGAAGGAGCATAGCCACGTAGGGTGCTATGGATGGTAATTAGTGGTGCAACTTTATATTCATCTGTCAACCCATTCTTGATAACTCTATTTAGTACGATTGTGGATAGAAAAAGAAGTCCAGCGGTGAAAAATAGACCAATGTTGAGCAAACTAATACGAAGTTTAGCTAACTCTTTTTGAGATTTTAATAGTAGAAAAAAGGCTACTACACCACAGATAATAGAGGGAATGATGAGTACAGACATTACTCCTTTTGCTTCTGCAGCATTGGTTTCTACAATGAATCCTATTTCATCAATACCTACAGATTTCTTGTACACAAATGCGTATATAGCTTCTATCGTTATAATTATGCCAATTGGCACAACAAATAACAAATTTAGATTCCATTTCAGCTTTGCTGCTACTATCAATACGCACATTACCAGAGATGACCCTATTATAAATGTAGGGCGTGGTATAAAATTGATAGGGAAAATAGCTATTGCTATTAGATAGAGAAATAGGAGAATTGAATATTTATTGTCAAGAATTTTTCTTTTGAGTGTAAAGTTCATAGTGTTCTTATTTTCTTTAGTCTAAATCCTTGATTGCATCATCTACATGAATCATTATAAAATCACGAAGTGTGAGATTATTTTTGGCTAAGTAGATTTTCAATTTCTGCATTTTGGTTTTGCTAATATCAAAAGAAGTGCGAGTGGTTTCTTCTGTTACTACTCCTTTTACTTCTACTTGGCGAACCGACTTTGAACTAAATTTGTCAATTGCACTCAATAGGTCTATATCTTTATTTTGCTTTGCCATATTATCTTTATTTATTTAAATAAATATTTAAAATCATAATTAAGAACTGTCTAATTGTAAGTTAGTTATTCTTAATTTAAATAAACTTTGTTAGAATTTCATTTGTCAGTTCTTTGAACTCTTGCTCTGCTTTTTGATCCAATCCATAGATTCCATTTTCTGAAACAATGCTTCTAGAGTAGCTCACTCTGTTGTGTAGTTGAGTAGCAAATGCATCTACATTCATCGATTTAATCTTTTCTTCAATTGGTTCGTTGAGCGAAGTTCTGGCATCTACCTGATTGTATAGAACAAAAACTTTGAGGTCTTTATTCTTTGCTTTGCCTTCTTCCACCAAACTAATAGTGTCACCTATTGCCAATAAATCGGGGAGTGATTTTCTAGTTGGGATAATTACCATATCGGCATCTTTCAATAGTGTAGGCAGCTCATGGAATAGATAGGGAGGAGTGTCAATAATGAGTAGTTGATGTTCCTCCAGTTTGTCTCCTTTTTTATATACTGATTCGCCCAATGCTCTCAATGTTGTTCCTTGATTGTCGTAGTCTTGCAGGGCAATATCCATTTTATCCTTGAGGGTGTGATAGAGGTTAATTGCTATAGTGCTTTTTCCTACTCCACCTTTTTGATGTGCTATTACTATTGTTCTCATGTTCTATTTTTATAAAATACAGATATTTACAAATATATGAATATTTATTTAATTATGTAACCGCATAATAATATAATTAGGGTTTTAAATATTTATTTAAATATTTAAAGTGTAATTAATTTGTTTATTATTAGTTCTTTAAAGTTGTAGTGTTGGCTAGTCTTTTTGCATATTCAGATGGGCTTATTCCATAAAATGCTTTGAAACAATTCGAAAAATAGGCATGACTATTAAATCCTACAGCAACATAGACATCAGAAATAGGTACTTCCGCCTGTCCTAGTATTTTGATACTTATGGCCAATCGATAATTGCGGATTAATTCGTTAGGAGTTAAATCTGTGACTGATTTAATTTTTCTATATAAACATGCTCTACTCATACCCATATCATCACTGAAATTATCTAGATTAAATTCAGGATTTGATAAGTTCTCTTCTAATATAGCATATAATTTATCAGTAAACTTCTCGTCTATTGATATCGTTTTGATACCTAATACCTCCAACGAAATTTGATTACTGTATAACTCTTTAAGCTTTTTGCGTGATGATATTATATTATTTACGCGTGTCAATAATAATGACATACTAAATGGCTTTATGATATAAGCATCTGCTCCTACTTCATATCCCTTTTTTTTGTCTTCATCTATTGCACGTGCTGTAAGCATCACTACTGGGATATGGCTAATGCGCAAGTCTTCTTTTATTATTTTACACATTTCCATTCCATCCATATTGGGCATCATAAGGTCTGTAATTATTAAATCAGGATAGTATTGAATTGCATATTTGATTCCATCCTGTCCATCAGAGGCTTCTATCACATTGTATTTTTTGTTGAGATGAGATTTAATGTATGATCTAACGTCCACATTATCTTCTACAATGAGTATTGTATGCTCTTTTTTGTCAGAAGGTAGTTTCCATTCTTTTGTTTCAGAAACATCTATAGTATATGGAAAATCTGAAGGTAATGACTCTCCAGATGAAAAGTCTTTTATGTTGAATATTTCTTTGCTTAGAGGTAATAAACATCTGAATATGACACCATCTTTGCCAGCAAAGTTTTCGACCCAAATACTACCATGATGCATTTCGATGATGGCCTTACTCAAACTTAATCCTAAGCCTGTTCCAGACGAAGAATGTTCATTTTGAGAGGCTTGATAAAATGGAGCAAAAATTTGTTCAAGCTCACTATCTTCAATGCATTTTCCCGTATTTTTCACTTCCATCATTAGGTACGAGATATTTGAATCTGTATAACGATCTACTTTTTCGGAGGGGAGCAGGCTTAAGTCTTTTAGCTGTTTCAAGTCCAGGTTGACTTCTACATTACCTTTACTAGGTACATTCTTGAAAGCATTGGACAAAAGATTGAAATATACTTTTTCCATTAAATCTTTATCGAACCAAAACTGGAGTGAAGGTTGACTATGAGTGAATTTAAAATTGATTTTGCGAGATGCTGCTAAGTCTTCAAAGAAAAGAATCATTTCTTGAGAAAACTTAATAAAATCTCCTTCCATCAGTTTCAGTTGCATTGTTCCACTTTCATTTTTCTGAAAGTCCATCAAGTTATTGACAATTCGCAATAATCTTCTTGTATTGTTTTGCATTAGAGCTATACGCTTCTGATGTATAGGCGACGAACAGTCTTTTGCCATATCATCTAGCGGACTCATTATCAATGTTAATGGTGTTCTGAGTTCATGCGAAAAATTAGTGAATAGTTTAGTTCTAGCTTGATGGAATTCCTCTTGAGCCTTTGCTTCTATTTTTTTAAGTTTTATATTATTTTCGAGTCGCTTCTTTTCGGAATAATAACGAATAATAAGAGTCGAAATAGAGAATATAGTTAATATATATAGGATATACATCCACCATGTTTTCCAGAAAGGAGGTTTGATAATAATGTCAATACTTGTTCCTATATCATTCCAAATGGCATCATTATTTGATCCTTTGACCAAGAATCTATATTTTCCTGGAGGAATATTAGTATAGTATGCAACTCGTCTGTTCCCAACTTGGCTCCATTCTGTGTCAAATCCTTCGAGTTTATAAGCATACTGGTTTTGTTCTGAGAAAATGTAGTTTAAAGCCGAATATTCTATCGTAATATTGGATTGATTATAGGCTAAAACAATTTTAGACTGGTTGTGAAATTCAGTTTTCAGAATATGTGTTTCATCCAATACTTTTATCTGTTTGTTATTGATATATAGTTTTTTGAGGACGATGGGTGGAATGTAAGGATTGACTAATATTTCTTCAGGATCAAACATCACAAATCCATTATTACCACTAAAGAGTAAATCCCCATTCATAAGTCTAACTCCTGCATGTGGAGTAAATTCATTGACCTCTAACCCATTTGAGGAAGCATAGTTTGTTACTGATCTTTGAGCTCTATCTACTTTAGATATACTATTGGTGGTGCTTAGCCATAAGTCGCCTTTTGAGTCTTCTATTATCTTACAAATATTGTTATTGGCTAAATTATTTCTAG
>JASLEN010000136.1 GCA_030151105.1 Dysgonomonas sp. | reverse complement strand
TCCACCTTCCAAATTCCTAAAAGAATATTGTCTGTTAACTCCTTTTTTAAATAAATCATCAATGCACGTTTTTCAACCCTAAAATAAAAGTAAGGAGAATTTATGGAAAAAGAAAGTCCCAAATCTAATAGACTTAGGACTTATAATTAATCTCAGGTCAATTCTTATGGTTTCAACGGAAGAATCCTCTTCATTGCATCTACGTAGATAGCAGCAAAACGTTGTTGAATATATTTATCTTGACTATTCTCTGGATGCCAACCATGCTCTACGCCATGTGTAGTCTCATAATTTCCGTTGGTAAACAACTTACTCATAGGCTCTTTAGTAACTGGATGATTTTGATCCTTAGAAAATCCAACATACTTATCAAATTCAATAACTGGAAAACCCCAACGTGCACCTAGCTCACGAATCGCCTTATTAAAAATAACACGTGAATCATGCCAATGGGTAGAAAGCACGATGATTGCAGGTTTTCCAAAAGGAGTGTTATAATATTTTGACTTCTTATTAAACTTCAGATTGTAACACTCTGTCAAGTATCTTTTGATCACATAGTCGTAAGCTGCTGCATAATTCGAACGATCGAATGGAGTTTCATAATCCGTATAGTTCTCTTTCAATCCCTCTAGGCTTGCCACATCTTTTTCGTGCACTTGCATAATCACAAAGGCGTCTATTTCTTCCAATTCTTCCTCTGAATACAGTTCTCCCTTTGCCATACGATTTGCCGTATCAGCAATAGCATGCCCTCCAATAGCTCTATTAATAGGCTTAGCATTCAAATATTTTGCCCCCAGCTCGAACCATCCATTATTCTCGGAAGCAAATGATGCACCTGTTAGTAAAATTGTATAATCTGTCTTTTCTTCTTGTTTTACCTCTTGTCCATTTATTGCCACTAATGGTAATAAAATAGCTAAGAGTGCGAGTAATATTTTGTTCATTATAATGTAAATTGATTTTATAGTCACTTGCTTTTGATAGGCAAGACTTTTCTCATTGTGTCAGCAAAAACTGCAGCCATACGTTGTTGAATATAATTTTGAGGACCTTTTGCTGGATGCCAACCATATTCGATGTCGTACATTGTTTCAAAATTATAATTGGTATGCTGTTTGCTTATCTGCTCTTTAGTAACTGGATGTACCATTGCCGTAGAGAAGCCCACATTTTTATCAAACTCGATAACTGGAAATCCCCAACGCTCTGCCAAAACTCGAATAGAATTATTAAATAAAGGACGAGAATCGTGCCAATGGGTAGCCAACACAATTACAACAGGTTTACCATAAGGTGAATTATAATACTTTGATTTTTCGTTAAATTTCAGATTATAGCAATCTGTATAGTAACGTTTTATCACAAAATCGTAAGTCGCCGCATAATTACATTCCCATCTATCGAAGGGCAATTCATAGTCAGCGCAGTTCTCCTTTAGCCCCTCTAAACTAGATACATCTTTTTCGTGCCCCTGCATAATCACCAAGGCATCAATGTCATCAAGTTCTTCGGGAGTATATAATTCACCACTCACCATCTTATTGGCAGTATCAGCTATAGTCTCGCCCGAAACTGCTTTGTTAACAGCTTTAGCCTTCAACTCTTTTGCCCCTAGTTCAAACCACCCATTATCTGGACTAGCAAAAGATGCACCTGTCATCAAGATTGTATATTTTACTTCATTCTTTTTCAGATATACATAAGAAAGAAATCCGAGCAATGAAATAGCGAGCAGGATGGAAATTAGTTTATTCATTTCCTTGTTTTAGTTAAATAAGGGAAATCTTACTAGTGTAAAATTTCCCTTAACATATGATTATTAGTATTTATTGATCAAATATCAATTGATGTAAGCTAGCACTTGATTTTTTTGTACTTGTGCTCCTTGTTTAGTTTCAATTTGGACAATTTTTCCAGAAGCTAATGCTTTCACTTCTTCAATTCCATAATATGTTTGAATGAAGCATACCACATCTCCTTCTTTCACCTCTGTTCCAATAACTGGCGCAGTAGAAACATCATCCACATCAATTTGCCAAATCACTTGTCCGCTGATAGTTGCTTGCAATGGTTTTGCTTTAGGATATTCTTTAGCAATTGCCTCAGCATCGAACGCTGGTACTTCTACCACTTGACGAGTAACAACGATAGGTGCTCCTGCTTTTTCTTTAGCAGCTTCCAATTCTTTGTTGAAACGCTCTTTAGCAGCTCCTGATTTGTAGTCACGGTATTGACGGTCGTGCATTGCTAGTTCAAGAAGCTCTTCATCGTCTTCTCCATACTCCCAACCATTCTCGTCCATTTCTTTAC
Organism: Dysgonomonas sp.; assembly: GCA_030151105.1. Lineage (GTDB taxonomy): Bacteria > Bacteroidota > Bacteroidia > Bacteroidales > Dysgonomonadaceae > Dysgonomonas. The sequence goes on along the minus strand of JASLEN010000136.1, from coordinate 6,093 downwards.
GATATTTATCCAATTCGTTTGGATATTCATCTTTTGGATTTCCAGTAAAGAATTCTAGACCTTTCGATTTAGCCAATTCAATGATTTCATCGTCCAATTTACCAGGGAGCTGTCCTGCTCTACCAAGAATCATATTCCAGCTATCTTTGTCGATATTTGAGAAACGAGCTTGACCTTGAGCAAGTGCAAAGATGTTCATCAATGCAATATTTTTAGTGTACTGACTAAATGGAGTTACCAAAGGAGGGTATCCAAGTTTTGGCCATACATATTCTACCTCTTGGAATAGCTGAACCACTAGATCATTCAATGAAACTTCTGGTTTTCCGCTATTGCGAAGTGCCATATTGATAGCAGGATGCATTGTGCGCAAGTCTGCCATCATCGATCCCATCATACCTCCAGGAAGTCCACAACCTACAAGTAGCGAGTTCATTATTTTATTAGAAGGGTCAATTGTATATCCTAAGAAGTCATCGATGAAAGACTGAGTCAATTCACGAGCTTCCATATATGCACCCATGTTGATATCTGGAACCAAGAACCCAGCATCTTTCAACATTGCTTGAATTGTAATGATATCAGGATGCACCATTCCCCAAGCTAATGGCTCAATAGCTGTATCCAAGTAGTCAGCACCTGCACGAGCTACCTCTAGCATAGAAGCCACAGAGAAACCAGGACCTGTGTGACCATGATACTGAATAGGGATATTAGGGTGACGATCTTTCAATGCTTTAGTCAATTTTCCTAAAAATGCAGGACGACCAACACCAGCCATATCTTTCAAACAGAATTCGTCCGCACCATACTCTACCAATTGGTCAGCATAGTTCAAATAATACTCTACTGTATGGATTGGTGAATTTGTGATACAAAGTGCAGTTTGAGAAATCATTCCTGCTTCTTTTGCATACTTGATAGAAAGTTCTAGGTTACGAGCATCATTAAGTCCGTCAAACGAACGAGAGATGTTAGTTCCTTGTGCACATTTTACTTTGAACATCAATTGACGAACGTCAGCTGGCACTGGATACATACGCAGTCCATTCAATCCACGCTCTAGCATGTGTGTTTGGATACCAACCTTATTGAAAGGTGCAGTCCACTCACGAACAGCTGTGTTAGGATTTTCACCATACATCAGGTTCACTTGTTCAAAAGCCCCTCCATTGGTTTCCACACGGGCAAAACATCCCATATCGATAATTGCTGGAGCAACTTGTTTCAATTGATCTACACGTGGTTGGTATTTTCCAGATGATTGCCACATGTCACGGTACATAAGACTAAACTTAATTTCTCTTGCCATAGCACTTTTATATATATTGTCACGAAAGTTGTTGAATCTGATTGTCACAACTTCCAAAATCTATTAATTCAGGTTCTCCCACAAATTTAACCCTTTCTAGTGATAAATGTAAATAAAAAGGGAACGAAATTCCTGAAAAATGACTAATTCTCTTAATCTTGCTCACATCTACCAAAAGCGTGCATATAATACGTTGGAAGCGGCATTTTATAGTTTCAAGTGGAACGTTTTAGGTATGCGACAAAGTTGGAAAAATCAGTTTATTATTTTCGAATAAATCTTTTGCTCTAGTAGAAACAAAAAGAACTAAATCCTCATCTTTGAAATTCTCCAATTGATAATTTGTTTTATTCTGAGGAGTAAAACGCAAAGTTACTTGTTCAGTTTTCTCTCCCCTCAACGAGTCCACAATAATATCCATGTCCACAGAATTAGGTGCAAAAACATCATGAATTATTAAATTCAGCTCATCATATTCAGCTACCACAATTGCATTCAAACCCTCGAAATAAAATAGATTATCATTAAATACCCCTAAACCTAAACAGTAGAACATAATAAGTCCAGTATTATTTAGAATGGAAAGATCAGCTACAGGATGTACATTTTTCGTTATTGTATCGAGCAATTTCAAATCTTCGGCAGTTGAAATATCTAATTGACGAAAAGGGATTTTCGTCATTTCTCTCAAAGACGTTCGTACAGCCTCAAACTCCTCTACTGCACTAAAACCAAATTTAGGATAAAAGTCCAATACACTTTCATTGGCAAAGAGGTAGATAAAATCACATTTATCATCCCAATCTACCAAAACCTTTTCCATCAGACATCGGTTCAATCCTTGCCCTCTATACGCCTCGTCCGTCATCACTGTTCCTAGCTGCACAAGTGTTTTCTTTTCACCTAAGATAACAGCATCAAAAATAGAGACGGTGATATGTGACACCATTTTCTCGCCATCCAACAAGGAATAGAGTTGACATTTTTCGCCCCAATATCCTGTTTGATACCAAACCTCGAAATCAAACTCCCAAATACTATTAGTCAGTTCGTTGAAACTCTTTCTAATGGACTCGTCATTTTGATAATTACAGACAAATCTGTACTCTTTATCTTTTATTGTAATATTCATTTATTTTAAATCTATCTTAACACTTTCTTTTGTTATCCACCCTAAACGAAAAGCTAAAGGGCGAATAAGTAAACACACCACAGCAGGAATGGCAACTGACACCAATAAGAAATAGAGTAACATCTCCCATCCCTCATGCGATGCCATATACAAGGGCGAAACTAAAGCACATAAACCCAATCCAGCCACCTCACTAGCCGATACTATTCCGAAAACCAGAACCCCAATAGGAGACATTAGACCTGAAAGAATCAGCGGTAAAACCATGATTTTAGGGTGCTTTATGATATTAGGAGTTTGCAATTTGGGAGTACAAATTAATTGTCCAAAAAATGCTCCGCTTGTATTTTCTTTGATACTCAAAAATGCAAATGCTGTAAATTGCACCGAACAGCCAATCAATGCAGCAGCACTTGCCACAGGATCGAGATGCAATGCAATAGCCAATGCCGCCGAAGAGGCAGGACTCAATATCAGGAATGCAAAAACAATCGCTATCACAATGGACGAAATGACTGGTGAAACATCTACCATCAGACTAATCATAGAGCTGAGAGCAACCATAATAGGTGTGATAATATGAGAAGACAACAAGCCAATCGTGCCTCCACCGAGCAAACAAGTTGCAGGAGTGAGGATCATATCAAATTTAGTTTTGCCAGCCACTCTCCTTCCTAGCCAAATGGATACCAAAGCTGCAATAATTGCGCCTACAGGCTCTCCTCCCGAAACCCCAATTCCTCCATTAGTGAGGACTACTATTCCGCCACCACCTATCACAGCCGTAGCTGCCGCACTAATCACCACCATTGGCGTTGCACCTAACGCCATCGCCATTCCCACACCAAGAGCTGGAATAAACAATGTTTTGGCAACACTTCCCAACTTAATCAACCAAGCCACATCTATAAGCTGTCCTATTGTTTGAATAAGCAATCCAATACCCAAGCAGACTAATACTGCTGCGGCTATTCCTTTAGAAGCCTCATAAGAGCGATCAATGATATATTGTTTCATATTGACTAATTAACTAAAAAAGAGTATAATGCTCAAACATTATACTCTCTTCTTTACTCTATATAATATCTCTTTATTTCTGAAAAGATTCATGCATAGATGCCGCAGCTTTGCGTCCGTCACCCATAGCAAGGATAACAGTAGCACCTCCACGAACAATATCTCCACCTGCATACACCTCTGGAAGAGCAGATTGCATAGATGCTTGATCTACAACAATTGTTCCCCATTTAGAAACCTCAAGGCCTTGAAAAGACGATGGAATAAGCGGATTTGGGGAAACTCCTACACTCACTATCACTTGATCCACCTCTTGCCACTCTGTAGCACCTTCTATCTCAACAGGACGACGACGCCCTGATGCATCAGCCTCACCCAATTCCATTTTTTGAAGAAGAACACGAGTTACACGCCCATTTTCATCTCCTTCATATTTGATTGGATTATGCAGTGTTTTAAACACAATTCCTTCTTCTTGCGCATGGTGTACTTCTTCTACACGAGCTGGCATTTCCTCGATGGAACGACGATAAACGATAGTTGCCTCCTCAGCTCCAATACGTTTAGCAGTACGCACAGCATCCATTGCTGTATTTCCACCACCAATTACCACTACTTTTCGTCCTTTAGAAACTGGAGTATCACTCTCTGGATTAGAAGCATCCATCAAGTTGACACGAGTAAGAAACTCATTAGATGACATTACGCCATTCAAGTTTTCGCCAGGAATATTCATAAAGTTGGGTAATCCAGCACCACTAGCAATGAAGATTCCTTTGAAACCCTCGTCTGCCAAATCTTGTTGCGAAATTGTTTTTCCAACAATAATATCTTTTAGGAATTTAACACCCATTCTTTCCAACGTTGCAATCTCGAAATCAACGATAGAACTAGGCAGACGGAATTCTGGAATACCATATTTCAATACTCCACCAATCTCGTGCAATGCTTCAAATACAGTAACATCGTATCCAAATTTTATCATATCGCCAGCAAAAGCCAAGCCCGCAGGTCCTGACCCAATAACTGCTATCTTGATTCCATTAGAAGGCGCAACCTCTGGAGTAGAAGCTTCACCACTTTCACGTTCGTAGTCAGCAGCAAATCGCTCCAAGTTTCCGATAGCAACAGCCTCTTTGCCCATTTTCTGAACATAGATACATTGTGCTTCGCATTGTCTTTCTTGAGGACAAACACGACCACAGACTGCTGGCAATGTACTCGATTCTTTCAACGTTTTTGCAGCTTCCATAAATTCGCCACGTTCTATATTTTTAATAAACGTAGGAATATTGATGCTTACAGGGCAGCCTTGCATACAAGTAGGGTTAGCACAATCAAGACAGCGTTCTGCCTCTTTTTGTGCTTGCTCTGCTGTCAATCCTTGATTTACTTCTTCGTAAATTGTAGTATTTCTATACATCGGATCAAGAGCTGGCATCACCACACGAGCGATATCACCTCTATCCTTTGCTTTTATTTTCTTTCTTAGTTCATCTCTCCAAGGCTCTGCTCGGCGAGCTTTTAGTAATTCGTTCATTTCCATTGTACTTACTTTGATAGTATGGTAATAATAATTGTAATCTGGCGCAAGCCAATAAATAGGTCTTCGACCTTAGTTGTAGGCTTTTAGTCTCAAAAGCATTTCATCAAAGTCCACTTTATGCGCATCAAACTCAGGTCCATCTACACATACAAAGCGAGTTTTGCCATCCACAGTTACACGGCAAGCACCACACATCCCAGTTCCATCTACCATGATAGTGTTAAGAGACGCTAGTGTAGGTACTTCGTATTTCTTAGTCAACATGGAGACAAATTTCATCATAATGGCAGGTCCTAGTGTGATACACATATCCACTTTTTCACGATTGATCACCTCCTCTAGTCCGTTTGTAACCAATCCCTTTTGACCATACGATCCATCATCTGTCATCACAATTACCTCATCAGAGTTTTCTCTCACTTGCTCTTCTAAGATTACAAGGTCTTTGTTTCGAGCTCCAATAATCGAAATCACTTTGTTTCCAGCAGCTTTCATAGCCTCAATGATAGGCAACATAGGTGCAATACCTACTCCCCCACCTACACAAGCCACCGTTCCAAACTTTTCGATATGGGTTGCTTGCCCTAAAGGCCCTACAACATCTGTAAGATAGTCGCCAACATTAAGCTCACAAATCTTTTTAGAAGATGCACCTACTGCCTGAATTACAAGTGTGATAGTACCTCTCTCCAAGCTAGAGGCAGCAATGGTCAAAGGCACACGTTCACCTTTTTCGCCCAAACGAACAATCACAAAGTGTCCAGCTTTGCGACTGCGTGCAATCAAAGGAGCTTCTACTTCGAATCTTACTACATTCTCTGAGAAATACTCTTTATCTACAATTTTGTTCATTTACGTAAAGTAATATATTTAGTTTTTATTTAATTGCGAATTTAAGTATTCAATGCTATCGAGTCAGAACCTCAGTATAACACTGATTATGAACACAAATTGACAATATTATATTAGATTTTATTTTCAGTCAACACAAGTGTGTCCGCAAACATACTCAGAAAGTTTCTAAAACATATATTTTATCCAAAAGAATGTAGAAACTGCTATAATTATCCAAAGCAAAATACCAAG
>JASLEN010000126.1 GCA_030151105.1 Dysgonomonas sp. | reverse complement strand
TACCTCAAGTGAAGGATAAATTGATAGATAAAATAACAATTACATTACCTTTGCACGATATGACTACACAAATGATTGAGGAACTTGCTGATTTGACAAAGAAACGTCCTGGAAACTCTCTATTGTATTTTGAGGTCATAGACGGAGAGAAAAATATGAAAGTCGATCTTTTTGCAAGAAGTCTGAAGGTAGATGTTAGTCGTGAATTAGTTGATTATTTAACTAGTAACGAGAACTTACTTTTTAGAGTAAATTAGTTTGGCGAAATTTTAGTTATTTCTTATAAATAGTTAATCATCTTTATGTATGGTGTTTAGGTATGCCATTCTTTGTTAAGTCAATTCAAAAATATTTGATGGTATAGATTTAATTGATTAGCTTTGTCCTAGTATAAGTAGAATAGATATATAACATAAATAAAAATAATAGAATTATGGCAGTAGAAGTTACAGCTTCAAACATTGAAGAAACATTAAAATCAGATCAATTAGTAGTGTTAGATTTTTGGGCCGGATGGTGTGGCCCTTGTAAAATGATTGCTCCAATCATTGACGAACTAGCTAATGATTACAGAGGAAAAGTAATTTTTGGAAAAATAGATACAGAAGCAGATGACAATGATGATATCGTATCTGACTATGGAATCAGAAACCTACCTACAATCCTTTTCTTGAAAAATGGAGAAATCGTAGATAGATTAGTTGGAGCAGCTAAAAAATCAGACTTTGAAGCTAAAATTGATGCTCTTTTGGGATAATAGAAGAGATAGATTAATCTAAAATAAAAAGGAACAAAATTAATTTTGTTCCTTTTTATTTTTTGCTTTTAACATACTTCGTTAAAACAAACTGAGCTTGCCCTAAAGCAAGCTCAATCAGGTTGGAAGTCGTACTAAATATCATTTGTGTCTTATCCTATAACAACACATCTTCAAAAAAAGTTTTAAGAATCATCTGATAATTCTCAAATATTCGAAAATCTTGAATTAATCGGGTAATTTGGTCTATAAGTTGCTCTGTTTATATTGATATTGGTTTACTCGTTGATTTAATATTCACCCTTGCTTTTTAGTGTAAGATTGCTTATTATAACATCCTTTTATCATCCTAAATTGTACTATGATCAAGCAATACAATATATTGTAATTATTTGCTATGTTTTCTTCTATATTTACTAATAGTTTTTATAACTTTGTTCGTTTGTATACGATACCGTAAATAACAACTGTAATTCATAATGTGTTCCGAGAAAAAAATTAAAACTGCATTAGTATCTGTCTTCAATAAAGATGGTTTGGACGAAATCTTGACAACCCTCAATTCGCAAGGCGTACGCTTTGTTTCCACTGGTGGTACACGAAGTTTCATTGAGTCTTTAGGCTTTGAATGTCTTCCCGTCGAAGAATTAACAGGTTATCCATCTATTTTAGGTGGAAGAGTAAAAACGTTGCATCCCAAGATATTTGGAGGAATATTAGGACGAAGAGATTTAGACTCGGATATAAAGCAGATTAGAGCATATGATATTCTCGAACTAGATTTGGTTATTGTTGACTTATATCCTTTTGAAGATACATTGGCGTCAGGAGCAGATGAAGCTGATATTATAGAAAAAATTGATATAGGAGGTATTTCGTTGATTCGTGCAGCAGCAAAGAACTTTAACGATGTTCTTATTGTAGCATCTAAAGAGCAATATGCTCCCTTGCAAAAGTTGCTGAATGAAAAGGATGGGGTATCGGAAAAAGAAGATCGAAAATGGTTTGCTAAAGAAGCTTTTGCAGTTTCGTCGGCATATGATTCAGCTATTTTTAACTATATGGATGACAATGAAGGAAGCTCTCTGCGTGTAGTTGCTAATGAAGCCAATACGTTGCGCTATGGAGAAAATCCTCACCAAAAAGGTTTGTTTTACGGAAAGTTGAACGAAATGTTCGAACAACTGAATGGAAAAGAAATTTCATATAATAACTTACTAGATATAGATGCAGCTGTTAGTTTGATCAGTGAATTTGAAGAAACTACTGTTGCTGTATTAAAGCATAATAATGCTTGTGGAATAGCATCTCGAAATACAGTTTTGAAAGCATGGAATGATGCATTGGCTGGAGATCCAGTTTCAGCATTTGGAGGAGTTATTATAAGTAACAGAAAAATAGATAAAGCAGCCGCTGAGGCTATAAATACAATTTTCTTTGAAATTGTGATTGCTCCAGAATATGATGTAGATGCTATAGCAGTGCTTACAGAGAAAAAGAATCGCATAGTTCTAGTACAAAAACAAAATGTTGAAGAAACAAAACAATTCCGTTCATTGTTAAATGGGGTACTAGTACAGGATAAAGATTTGAGTATTCAAAAAGCAGAAGATCTAAAACTTGTGACTACTAGAGGACTAGAAGGCACAGAAGAAGAGGATTTACTATTCGCTAACAAATTGGTGAAACATACAAAATCTAATGCAATAATTCTAGTTAAGAATAAACAATTGCTAGCAGGAGGTACTGGGCAAACATCACGTGTAGATGCACTAAAACAGGCGATTGAAAAAGCAGATGCATTTAAATTTGAACTAAAAGGAGCTGTGATGGCTTCAGACGCTTTCTTCCCATTCCCAGATTGTGTGGAGATTGCAAAAAATGCAGGAATTACAGCAGTTATTCAACCAGGTGGATCTATCAAAGATAATCTATCTGTTGAGTATTGTGATAAGAATGCAATGTCAATGGTAATGACTGGTATACGTCATTTCAAACATTGATAAGTAGATAAAAAGGAACTTAATAATAAAACAATATACACTGAAAATATGGGATTATTCTCTTTTACACAAGAAATAGCAATTGACCTTGGTACAGCGAATACAATTATCATCCATAATGGACGAATTGTAGTTGACCAACCTTCAGTTGTAGCTCTCGAGCGCAAATCCGGGAAGGTGATTGCAGTAGGTGAGCAAGCACGTCAGATGCACGGTAAGACTCACGAAGATATACGCACAGTTAGACCTTTGAAAGATGGAGTTATTGCAGACTTTACGGCTGCAGAACAGATGATTCGTGGGTTGATTAAAATGTTTAACAACAAAGGACGCCTTTTCGCACCTTCATTGCGTATTGTTATTTGTATTCCTTCTGGAAGTACAGAGGTTGAAACTCGTGCAATTAGAGATTCTGCTGAACATGCAGGAGGTCGTGACGTATTTATGATCTATGAACCGATGGCAGCAGCTTTGGGAATTGGACTTGACGTAGAAGCGCCAGAAGGTAACATGATTGTTGATATAGGAGGGGGAACCACAGAAATTGCTGTAATCTCGCTTGGTGGTATTGTATCAAACAAATCAATCAAAATAGCAGGAGATGACTTGACAGAAGATATACAAGAGTATATGGGACGTCAACACAATATAAAAGTAGGGGAGAGAACTGCCGAAAATATCAAAATAGCGGTTGGAGCAGCTCTTACAGAATTGAAAGAAGAGGAAGTTCCAGAAGACTTTATTGTTCATGGACCAAATAGAATTACTTCTTTGCCAATGGATATTCCAGTGTCGTACCAAGAGATGGCGCATTGTTTAGATAAATCTCTATCGAAATTGGATTCAGCAATTCTGAGCGCTTTGGAGCAAACTCCGCCAGAATTGTACGCAGATATTGTGAAGAATGGTATCTACCTAACAGGAGGGGGAGCACAATTGAGAGGATTGAGCAAACGTTTCTCTGACAGAATTGGTATTCAATTTCATGTGGCTGAAGATCCTTTGCATGCTGTTGCAAAAGGAACAGGAATTGCCCTGAAAAACATTGAGAAATTTAGTTTCTTGATGCGATAATACAATAACAAGAAAACAGTATAGGCCTTTAAGCTTAGCAGTTTGTTTTATATAATTGCTAAGCTTTTGCTCTAATTAATAGTCGTAAGTTCCA
>JASLEN010000119.1 GCA_030151105.1 Dysgonomonas sp. | reverse complement strand
GTAGCGAGCTGCTTCAGTGTAGCGAGGGTAGGTACTTATTTGAGGCTGATAGTTGATACTTGCATTTTTGTCAACTTGCACATCTTGCATTTTGTCGGAGCTCTTCACATTTTCTGTCATCAATCCTTCTTTGTGTGGCTCTCGGGCAATATTTCCCATTCCTCCTCCAAATTTGATGGCATCGGCAGTAACTATTTTACCTCCTTTTTTACTTTTGTTTGATAATGTCACTGATCCAGAATAGCTCTCGAAAGGAAATGTTCCCAAATAAATCCATGTGCCTCCGCCCATTGTTTGATTGACTATGAATTCTGTTTCACCACCCAAGTGTTTCACTACATAATGAGCATCATCGCTACTGTTGGGCAATGTCTTATACGAAACATAGACTGCATATTGTCCTTTTTCGTCAAAGTCGGGTTTCCATTCCACGATAGATTCTTTCCCTTTTGTAATGGTTTTTGCCTCATGGTATGTACCCATTCGAAACGGATTTTCCCCATCCAGATAATATTCCTTTAAGTGTCCAAAGCCTGTTCCTTGCTCGCTTCTTATCCATTTCGCTTTTTCATCAGTTAGTTTTACGAAGCTGCCTGGTGCGCCTCTGTCCACATCTATAATCACCTCATTGCGTTGCGTGTCACGTTCACGAGGGAGGAGCACAGTTGCACCCGCATTTTCGAGCATAGGCACAAGGTAGGGTAGGACATAGCTTTGCGTATATAAGTCCTCCACTGTCTGAAAGATGCGTGCGCGCTGCCATTCCCATCTGTCTAACTTTTGTTCATAGTACCAACCATGACTTTGCCAAATGGCTAGATGTCTATTTGTAAGTCCTTTGGAAATCGTATTTGGTTTTGACTGATTTTGTACTAAAGGAGTAATGACTTTATTTTCAAATCGTTCTTTGCGGACAACGAGAATATAATCATCTATCAGATATTTGTCAGAATAGAGTTTCAGCTTGTATTTGTTCAATTCCTTTGGAAGTAATCCATTGACTGAGCTATAGATTTCCTTCACCACATTCTCCGTAAACATGATGTGAGAAAGCGGTTCGCTCGCAAATAGTTCTACCGTTTTCTTTGAGATAGCAACGGAGTCTATTGTTATTTTTCGAATATGTGTTTTACTCTTGACATAAGTAGTCAAGAATTGCTCAATATTTTTTTTGCTTTCGTTCGATAGTGTTTCTTGAGCCATTATCAATGTGGTAGAAAGCAATAGGGCAACAAGTATGTAGATTGTTTTTTTTAGCATTGTCTTTTACTTTTTTGGATTTTCTAAAACTCCAATTATTCCTTGGCTAGTTACATATACGCATGAGCGAGCATCTAGTGGAACAACTGTGCCCACCAATGTATTGCCTACTTTGTGCTTCCATTGCAATTCGCCCGATTTGCCATCTATCGCAAATATGACTCCGTTTTTTGTGCTCCCGAATACTATTCCATCCTTTTCTACAGGCATAGATGCGGCATGATCGTATCCATAGCCTACATTGGTTATCCAAAGACGTTCAGCCTCGTCAGATATTGCAGAGTAGCATACGAAGTTGTCTTGCATGGTTTTACTATATATTCGCTGTTTGTCTTCAGATAGTCCAATAGTTTCACGAACCATAGACTCAGCCGTTCTCCAAGCTGTCTCTCCTGTGTTGGCATCTAGGGCTGTGATAACCCTATCTGGTGCAGTAAAGAATACTTTGCCATTTGCTCCCACAGGCCATACGGCAGCTGGTGAATATAGCATCCCTTTTTTGTCAGGGTTTTGCCATTTCCAAATCAAGTTCCCTTTCTTTTTGTCGAGGGCATACATATAGGTATCCCATGCTCCAAAGATAACTTTGCCCTCATAGACCAAGGGTTTAGATTCCATATAATCTTTTACCTCACTATATTCCCAAACCAATTTTCCTGTATGGGTGTCAATAGCTCTGAATACGCCGTCGCTGTCTCCTATATATGCAATACCTTCATCAATAGTTGCAGAACCAAATACAGTTTCATCAGCCTGATATTTCCATTTTAGTTTTCCCGATTTTGCATCCAATCCATAGATGAATTTATCCGTAGAACCTACCACAACTGTTTTGTCGTCAGCATCAGCTGTGCCCAATATTCTGTCTTCTGTCTTAAATTTCCAAAGCTCTTTCCCAGATTTTGCATTGTGGCAATAGAAGTTTCCTTTGTCATCTCCTACATAAATGCGTCCATTTCTTACGATTGGCGAAGCATAAATAGCTTGAGCAATATTTACAATCCATTTGTTTTTGATACTAGGATATTCATCATTCATCGAATAATCAGGACGAGGGTATGCACCATTATCAGTAGTATAATATTCCTTTGTCAGAGAATATGATCCCCAAGTATCTGGTTCTAAGTTGCCATCGTCACTTACTTTTTGTTCGGCAACAAAAATTGTGTTATCCGTAACAGTATAGATAGAATATCCAGTCAAGCCGTCTGATTTATCTCGCAAGGTAGAGCGGTTGACAAAGGCAGGAATGCCATCATACTGCATCTGGCGATTGCTATGATAGTGCCCGTTGACAATTAGTTTTACATTGTATTTGCGTAGAACATCTGTAGCCTCATACCAGTTATCTACATCGGCAGGAGTGAGCGGATAGTGTGTAGAAATAATAGTTTTTTGAGTTGGTTTTTTTGATAATTCTTGATCCAACCAAGCTAAGTCGTCGGCACTCACATGTCCGTCCATCATTCGGATGATGGGGCCTGTGGCAAACCCTAGGAAGCGAAATCCTTTGTGCTCAAATTGAAAGCGTTCAGAACCAAAAACTTCCGTAAAAGCTGTTGCTCCCGAAGTGCTCCATTTGGTTTCGTGATTTCCAGAGACGATATAATATTTCTTATTTAGAGTGTCAAGTGTTTTTTTAGCCGCCACTAGCGATGCTCTGTCACCCTCGCCAGTGTTGTCTCCCAATACCAATACGAAATCTAAATCATCTTGACTATTGATGCTATTGATACATTTGAGAAGGTCTTCAAGTGGTTCTTGATTATTCTGCACTAAGTGTAAGTCTGTGATTAGAGCAAATTTAAACTCTTGGGCAAATGCGAATACTACAAAAATGAGCATAAGCATCAAGGATGAAATTCGTTTCATTTCTAGTGTATTAGGGGGTTAATGTAAGAAGAGCTCCTAGTGCAGTAAGGCTTAGGAGCTCTTGTGAATTTTATTTTTGTTCGGCTCTGTAAGCGTCAACCGCTTTTTTTACCGAGCCATGTTTAAGCAATAGTTGCTCTGCCTCAGCATATTCCAAGTCAAGTTCTTCAATAATCATGCGAGTGCCTCTGTCCACAAGTTTGGCATTAGACAATTGCATGTTCACCATTTTGTTACCTTTCACTCGCCCCATCTTAATCATGGTAGCAGTAGTAATCATATTGCAAATCATCTTTTGTCCAGTACCCGATTTCATTCTCGAACTGCCTGTTACATACTCAGGGCCAACAATCATCTCGATGGCAATCTCAGCCTCTTGTGCAATTGGCGATTCAGGATTGCTAGAGATAGATGCAGTTAAGATTCCTCGCTTGCGAGACTCTCTCAAAGCACCTATAACATAAGGGGTTGTTCCTGAAGCCGCAATACCAATCACAGTATCCAATTCGTTGATGTCGTGCTCCAAAAGGTCTGTCCAGCCCGCTTCCATATTGTCTTCGGCATTCTCCACAGGATTGCGCAATGCATGGTCGCCTCCTGCAATCAACCCAATCACATAGCTTGGTGGCATACCAAATGTAGGTGGAATTTCTGAAGCATCAAGTACACCTAAACGTCCACTTGTGCCTGCTCCCATATAGAAGATACGTCCGCCTTTTTCCATGCGAGGAACTATTTGGCTCACTAATTTCTCGATAGCTGGAATAGCTTTTTCAACAGCTAAAGCGACTTTTTTGTCCTCTTCGTTGATGCCTACTAGAATTTCGTGTACCGATTTCTTTTCTAGGTCGTTGTGCAAAGAGGCTTGCTCTGTTATTTTTATAAATGTCATTTTTCTTGCGTGTTATAATATTCTATCAATCCGTCCATTGGTGATTGTGAAATTGTCCCTAATTGGATGCCTAATTCTTTGGCTACATCTCGCAATACTTTTTCGTAGTGATGCGAAACCGAACCAGTCATGTGTACAAGATTATTTTTGTAATCGTATTGCATCACATTTTTAATAAAAAACTCTTTGAAGGCATTGTAAACTAAATTATAAACAGTTTTGTCTTCTATATTCTTTATTATAAAAGGAGAGAATGTTGATAGAAAACGATTTGCTAGAGGTTGGCGATAAACTCGTTCCAAGATGTCTGCTGGTGTAACTTTCATTTCTTCAAACATCTTTTCTTTGATGCCAGCAGTCAATTGATTTTTGAGACAAGCACCTACAAATAGCCGTCCTAAAACCGCACCACTTCCCTCATCTCCTAGCACATAGCCTAATGGTGACACATTATCTACGATGTCTTTTCCATCATAGTAGCAGGAGTTAGACCCTGTGCCAATGATACACGCAATACCCGTTTGATGTGCGCAAAGACCTCGTGCCGCAGCAATGAGGTCACTACCAACCTCTATTTCTACATTAGGGATGTGCTCTGCAATTGCCAGCCTCACAATTTCATTTTTCTCAGGAAAGGCACAACCTGCTCCGAAAAAATGTACCGACTTGATGGAGTGATTGCCCAATTGTGGCATCAAGTCCGTTTTTAGTTCAGCACTAATATCTTCTGTTGTTCTAAAAAAAGGATTTGCTCCTTTTGTTTTCACTCTTGCTATTTCTTTTCCATTGTCCACCAGGCGCCAATCGACACTTGTAGAACCTCCATCAGCCAATAATATCATATCAATTCAAAATATATGGGTTGTGAAATCTGTTGTTTCTTACTTAAGTTCTCAGAACTATTTATTGTCCATCCAAGCATAACTAGCACTGTTAGTTATGGCTTTCGGATGTGACATTAATTATTATCATTTACTTATATAGGTAATATTTTTTAGATGCTCGCTTGAAGTCATCTACCTTATTGTACCAAAAATCTTTGATGTCATCAAAGCGATTATTCTTCGCAAACTCTTCTCTTACAAATGAGCTACCCGATACTTGGTCAAACATTCTATATCGTTTTTCGTCAGCATTGTCAAAGATAGCTTTGTCTGGATATAAAACTGCAATTTCTTGCATCACATAGAATTGTATTTCAGAAAGTTTAGCTTTTTCATAGTTCATCAAATGCACTTGTACACCTTCCAATTGCTTGCCCTGTCCTACTGAATAAAATGGTTTCAAATAGATAGGTCTAAAGTGGATTCCCTCTAGATTTAGGGCATTCAAGTTGTCTGCCAATTTGGTGGCATCTAACCACTCAGCAGCAAACATTTGGAATGGAATAGTGTAACCTACACCAATTGACATATATCCCAATTCACCCAAAATACCAGAGACAGGATAAAATAGTGCTGTGGTAGGGTGAGGAATGTGTGGAGAAGAAGCAATCCATTGCAAACCAGTTTCTTCGTAGCGCATATTGCGTTTCCACTTTTTCATTTTCACCACATTGAGTTTCACTTTGTTTTTGAGTAAACCTTCTTCGTTCATATAGAGTGCCAATTCGCCACAAGTCAATCCATAGAGGTATGGGATTTTGAACTGGCTAACGAATGAAATGCGTTCATCATCTACCAATCCACCTTCCACCTTGTGTCCTCCAAGTGGGTTGGGTCTGTCCAAGACGACGAACTCAATGCCATGTTCTGCTGCCGCTTCCATTGCCAAGCCCATAGTGCTGATGTAGGTAAATGAGCGACAACCAATGTCTTGAATATCGTAAACAAGGGCATCTATTCCTTTCAGCATTTCGGCTGTGGGTACTCTTGTTTTTCCATGAAGAGAATGTACAGGCAGTCCAGTTTTGGGATCTACCATATTTGCAACATCATCTCCCGCATGAGCATCTCCACGCACGCCATGTTCTGGAGCAAATAGTGCTACTAGTTCTACATTGGAAGCTTCGTGTAGAATGTCGATAGTCGATTTCATGGCATCATCCACTCCCGTAGGATTGGTGATAAGTCCTACACGTTTGCCTTCAAGAGCTTTGAACTTTTGTTCTTTTAAGACTTCGATACCCGTCTTGATTGTAATTTTTTGTGCTATTGCTGCATTTGCAATCCCGATTAGAATGCTGAATGCAAGAATGTATTTTTTCATATTAAGTAAAAGTAAATAATTAATATTTTGTTTCTTATTTTTCTTCTATCTCATCTTTCGCTTTTCCATAGTTCGGGTCTATCCTCAAGAGAGCTACTGCTATGATAGGGATGATGCTACATATCATTACCCACACAAAGAATCTCTCGTAGCCCAATAGCTCTTGTAGCCATCCTGCAAACATTCCAGGAATCATCATCCCCAGTGCCATAAATCCTGTACAGATGGCGTAGTGAGCTGTTTTGTGTTCTCCATCCGAATAGTATATCAGATATAGCATATAGGCTGTGAATCCAAATCCATATCCAAATTGCTCAATAAATACACAGATATTGATTACCAATAAACTATCTGGTTGGAAGTAGCCCAAATATACAAACGTGAGAATAGTAAGCAACATGCTCAGTGTCATTGGCCATAGCCAACGCTTCAATCCTCCTTTGGATGCAGCATACCCTCCAATGATGCCTCCTAGAGTTAAGCCAATAATGCCAATGGTTCCATATACAAAACCAACTTCTCCTGTGGTCAATCCCAGTCCTCCAATGTCTTTTGGGTCGAGAAGGAAAGGGTTTATCAGCTTCAAGAGTTGTGCTTCCGAAAAGCGATAAGTCAACATAAAGAAGATACCAATAGCCGCTTGTGGCTTTTTGAAGAAGGTGATAAATGTTTCTGAAAACTCCTTCAATATTCCACTAGCCGTTAAGCCAGCATGTGCCTTGTCGGAGGCGGGTGTAGGCAAACTGAATCTATGATAGAAACTAAAAAGGATGAATAATCCAGCGAGTACAAAAAAGGTGATAGACCAAGCAAGAGGGATGTTCCCTGATAAGCCTTGATAGCTTGCTGTGCTATTGGTATCTAGTTTTGGATCTACTTGGAATGCTACATAGGCAGGTTTATTCCAGTTGTTTTCATTAAACTCTATACGTTGCTCTCCTTTTTCATCTAATGCGATTTTAATATCATCTGCTCCGTTTAGCTTTCCTCCGCTAATATTTAGAACTATTTTTTCTCCTTCGCTAGGCTTTTTGGATAATGAAATAATAGTATAACCTATATTACCCGCATCATTACTTGTCTTTATTGTTGCCCCAAAGGTTTCTTTAATCCAGTTCCCAAAGGGGGTTGATATGTGTATTGTCCACCAGCCATCGCTGTCTTTAATTTTTTCAGCTTCTTCAGGTACAAAACCATTTTTAGTATTTAGCTCTTTAAGTGTCTTAATAAATGCATTAGCACTATCCTTACTAACAACTTCAGTCCCTATCTTAACAGATTCTCTATCAAGTAAAAATCTGATGTCTCCTTCTTGTTCTCCAGGATGACTGAATGGAGCTACATACATTGTTCTTTCTATATATGTTGGCGAAGCATCTACCACTATATTAACAGGCTCCTTGCCAGTCGAACTCTCTAAGAATCCTGCTAGTATAATTAGGACTCCTTGTCCAAATAAGGTTGATATTCTATAGAATGTACTCCGAATACCCACATACTTAGCCTGCTTTTCCGTATCGAGCCCGAGCATATAAAAGCCATCGGCGGCAATATCGTGTGTTGCCGAACTGAATGCTAATAGCCAGAAAAATGCTAATGTAGCTTGAAAGAAGAATGGCACAGGAATAGTGAGTGCAATACCTCCAAAAGCAGCACCAATGAGGATTTGCATAATAACTATCCACCAACGCTTAGTTTTTAGTAAGTCCACAAACGGACTCCAAAATGGTTTGATGACCCATGGCAAATAAAGCCAACTGGTGTAGAGTGC
>JASLEN010000041.1 GCA_030151105.1 Dysgonomonas sp. | reverse complement strand
CGAAGTAAAAAGGCAATATGAAAGAGGCTTGCGACTTTAAAGAAAAGGCAATTCCCAGAAAAATCATAGCCATCAACTGCTTCTTCCTCAACAGATAATAGACACTTCCAAGCATAAACATCACATATATAGCATCACATTGTGCCATAAACGAAGAGTTAAGCATAGTAGAGGGAATGAGAGGAACAATGACAAAAGGTAGCCAAAGCGCCATCTTATTTTTCCAGAATAGAAAAGCCAATCGCCCTACATAAAAAGCTACACCATATTCAAAGAGAATAGACACCACCTTGATTCCATGAAGAGGGTTAACATCCAACTTTGCAATTAGAGTTAAAACATACATATACAATGGAGTATAGTTATAGAATGGATCTTTCAAGGCGCTAAAATATCCATTAGCTTTGATTGTAGCCACCCATTTGGACAAGAACACAGTGTAATCTCCAAATACATAGTCAATCATCGAAAATTTCAGAGATAACGAAATCAAGGTTGACAATGCTATCAATAGGATAGGTAACCAGTTATTCTCTTTATATTGTGTATCTAATTTTTCCAATTTGATATTTTATTATTTAATTTCCTGAAATACAAATTCTTCATCCTTCTGCTTAGAACGTTTTAATGTTGCGACCAAATCATATAACACATAGAGAATTACGATTATATATAAAATAGAAACAGCTTCCCAAGGAGTGGACTCGAAGATGACAAAAGGACGTGAAGGATAATTTCCATCGGCACTGAACGAAAACATATAAATACATCTGACATAGGAATAAAATGAGACAAAAATAATTCCTACCCCTGCCACTATATTTTTTCTATTGAGGGCAATATATACAATTGCAAAAACGTCTCCGAGATACATATATCTCTCCAACATTCCTGGCAACAGAAATGGGCAGATGATAGCTGATAGAAAAATGAGCTTATACCATGCTTCTAATGTGAATGTATATTTCTCCTTATTGCTCAAACACCAACCTCCCAACAGAGTAAGCAACAAAACTGAACCTAAACCTATCAGTTTAGCTACATCACCTAAACTTCCTATCCACAAATAGATATTAGGAAAGTTCTTTACCAACTCTTCATTATATTTTGCTTGTGCCAAATAGACAGTCAACAAGTCAGTAAATGACCGCCCCACCATCCATACGGGTGCTATACTCACAACATAAACCAATGGAATCATCAAAAAGAGATACCACTTGATATGCCCCCTCAACATATAGACGAAGTAGAAAGGGAGAATGAGAGCTGTTTGCACTTTCAAGGCAAAAGCTATCCCTAAAAATAGGACTGCTGCTAATTGCCTCTTAGTGAATAAGAAATAGACACTGCCCACAATAAAAGACACATAAAGCGAATCACATTGCGACATGAAGGCAGAATTGAGCAAAACAGTTGGAATCAGAGGAACAACTGCAAAAGAAATCCAAAGAACAAGCTCCTTCTTATAATAAAGATATAATAATCGCCCTACGAAAAAGGCTAGAACATAATCGAATGATACAGAGACTATCTTGATGGCATAGAGGGGATATAAATCCAACTTTGCAATCAATACCAACACATACATATAAGTGGGTGCATAGTTGTAGAATGGCTCTTTCAGAGCACTCAGATATCCATTTGCTTTAATATCTCCTATCCAGCGACTTAGATAAAAGCCATAATCAATATACTGATAATCAAACAAAAGCAGTTTAACTACCATTCCTAATATGATGGCAGCTAATAATCCATATTGTATTTTACTCAAGCGAAAAAGCGCAGTCATTTTTTAGTCTGAGTCTTTATTCTGATTTAACTTCGGCATCTACATCGGCCTTTGATTTACTAATTGTTACCAAGTAAACTCCTCCAAATATAAACACCGCAGCTATTAGTTTTGTTATCGTAAATTTGTCCATTCCCACAGCAATTGCTATCCCCGAAGCTATCAGCGGTTGCAAATTGTTGTACATCGCAATGGTTGTAGGCCGTATTCTTCGTTGTGCCATGGGGATAAGCATATAGGCTATAAAGGTAGAACCAAAGAGAATAAATGCCAAGGCTGCGAAATACATTTCTTGGTTTTCTCTATAAAATATAGGTGCATGCAAAACTTCTTTTATCCCAATGGGAAACATTACAATAGCCGAAAACAGGAACATCCACTTCATCATTGTGATGGCAGAATATCTGTCAGCCAAAGGTTTAGTTATCACCAGATAGGTAGCATAAAAACATTGCGCTGCCATAACAGCCAAATTGCCCTGCCACGAGGATTTGCTTCCTTCTACCTGAGCACTAGTGAATACTAGGATCAGAGCTCCAACAGCTCCTACCAATACTCCTCCAATTTTCTTTCCCGTTATAGGTTCGCTCAACACTACAGCGGCAATTATCATGGCAAAAAGAGGTCCACTAGTAGCTATAATCGCTGCATCTACAGGAGCTGTACGACTTAGCCCATAGCCAAAGCAACCTTGATTCATAGCCATTCCAAGAATACCACCAATCATCAAGACAAGCAAATCTTTTTTTGTAACCTTTTCTTTGGGCAAGAATAGGGATACGAACCAAAACATCAGCGCAGCAAAACTCATCCGCAATAGCGTTACAGCCATTGGGTCTAGAGCTTGAGCCTCATAAATGAATTTGTTGACAGGTATATTTAATCCAAATATACTCATGGCAACAAACATGATGAGATGCCCCTTTTGCTTAGGACTTAAAGTACTGGTTTTCAATTAAGTTTATTTATTTGTTTATTTTGTATTTTCGAGAAAAATAGAAGCATAACAATAGCTCCTATCATAGCCATCAACATGTCCGATTGTGTATCCCACTCATAACCTTGAGTTCCTAAAAAATCATCCGCTCCATCTGTTGACAAAACAGCTACCCACCATTCAATCAGCTCATAGAAAGCACTTATAGCCAAACAAATAGATACAACGATAAATGGCAGCCATGATTTCTTATTTAAGACTTGCTTTCGTAAAATAATTTCACGAGCTATAAATGCTGGCACAAAACCCTGCATAAAATGTCCTATCTTATCATAGTTATTCCGATCTCCACCCAATTCATCCCTAATCCAATTGAATAGAGGAACTTCGGCATAAGAATAATGTGCTCCTACAAAAAGCACAATAGTGTGCAGAAGGATGAAAAAGTATGTAATATCTGTCAACGGGAATCGCTTGTAAGTAGCGATTAATATCCCTACTCCCAGCACACATATTCCTGCCTCTAATACCCACAAAAAAGGATCGAAGCTATGAATACCCGACCAAATGCAAACTACGGCAAAGATGAGCAGATAGACCCAATATATTGGCTTTACATTTTTCATATAATCCTTTCAATAAGAATTAAATGAAACTACCTCATCTGTAGGTTTTCGTTTTTTCTCACGCAAATCCTGTGCTGGATAACCAATTACAATATCAAGAACCACTCTCCTATTGTCAGGAATATTGAGCAATTTCTTCACTTTATCCTCTGCAAACCATCCCAAGATACATGAACCTAATCCTTCAGCTTGCGCAGCCAAACAAATATGCGCTGCTGCAATACCAATATCAAGGAAGGCGAATTGTTTATTTTTGACCAATCCTCCAAAACTAGAACTCAGATTCACTTTCTCTTCCACCACTATTATATGTACTGGAGCCTGTTTTGTGAAATGATTCATGTTCAATATTCTTGAAGCAGTTGCATCTGCTATATTATTTTTCAGCTCTGGTTCATCCACCACTATAAAGTGCCAAGGCTGTGCATTGCAAGCCGAGGGAGACAAACGAGCAGCTTCCAAAATTCGAGAGATTATTTCTCTGTCTACAACTCGTTCCGTATCAAAAGCACGAGTACTTTGTCTATTCTTTACAAGTTCGTAAAACTGTTTCTCCATTTTCAATTAAAACTGAGCCATTCTACTAATATACTTCCCGATAATGTCAAACTCTAAGTTTACAATAGAGCCCACTTTGAATTGATGAAAATTAGTAAACTCATAAGTATATGGAATAATTGCAACTTTGAAAGTATCATCAGTAGGTTCTACAACTGTAAGGCTCACGCCATTAACGGTTACCGAACCCTTATCCACTGTAAAGTATCCTTTTTTTGCCATTTCTCTATCAAAGTTGAATTGGAACGTAAAATACCAGCTTCCATCCACTTCTTTAATATCTAGACATTTGGCTGTAGTATCAACATGACCTTGAACGATATGTCCGTCCAAACGGCCATTCATCAGCATACTACGCTCTAGATTTACCTTGCTTCCAATTTCCAATGTTCCCAGATTCGATACCTCTAGCGTTTCTTTGATAGCCGTTACGGTGTATGTATTGTCTTTGATATCTACCACCGTAAGACATACACCATTGTGAGCAATACTTTGATCTATTTTCAACTCATTTACAAATGAGCACTCCATGGTGATATGCAGATTTTCTTTATCTTTTTTCAATGCTACTATTGGAGCACTTTCTTCAACAATTCCTGAAAACATAATTTTTTCCTTTAGTTATTTTTTGTGTTACAAAGATACATTTTTTAATTGCAACTTCATTCTTCAATCTTGAGACTTTGCTCCAAACAAATGAGGGTCAACCCGAAAGTCAACCCTCATTCCTTATATGTATTTCATTCTAAAAGAAATTAGAACACCTTACTAACCTCATCTACCATCATTTCGGCAGAGATAAGTCCCCCACCTGATAGATACCAGATTTCTGGAGTTAGGTAAATAATTTTACCCTCTTTATAGGCTTTTGTTTGACGAATCAATTCATTTTCGATTTCTTCTTTGCTCGTAAATTTACCATTTACAATAGCTCCCCTATCAACGATGAAAAGGACATCAGGATTGGTTGTTTCAATCATTTCGCTCGAAATAACTTGACCATGCGTAGTAGCTTCAATCTCTGCAATTGCAGTCTTAGCTCCTAACACATCATGTATGAAACCAAAACGAGAACCTACACCATACGAACTCATACGTCCATTGTTAAACAATACAATAAGAGATTTTTTATCACTTGCTGAGATTTTAGCCTTAGCCTCGTCTATCTTCACATCTAGTCTTGCAAGCTCTTTTTCCACCTCATCTTCTTTTCCAAAAATTTCACCAATATTTCTCACGTCTTGTTTAAATGTTGGAAGATAGTCCTTGTAACTTAGACTTACGAAAATGGTAGGTGCAATTTTAGACAACTCCTCATAAGCTTGTTGTTGTCTTCCAGAGATAATTATCAAATCTGGATTCAATTGGCTGATTTTTTCGAAGTTGGGCTCTTTTACAGAACCTACATCTGCTATATCATCGCTGTTTAGATAGTCAGCAAGATAGTTAGCTGCATTTTTCTTTGGAGCACCCACTACTTTCAGACCTAGTTTTTTGAAAGTATCGAGTGTACCTATATCAAAAACGACTACACGTTCTGGATTTTTCTTAACCACCACAGTATCTAAAGGGTGCACTATGGTTATACCGTCCTTAAGATCGGACTGAGATGTACCTGTACAAGCTGCAAACGACAGAAGTACAACAGCTATGACAGCACTAAATATTTGTTTCATATTGATTATTTAAAATTGAGTTTATTGTAAATTAAAGTAATTACATATTTGATTTCCATTGATACAGTCCACATTAAAGTCTATATCAAATAATTCTTTCAAGATTGTTGGGTTTATCACCTTGTGCGTTTTGTCATAATTAGCAATTTCGCCATCCTTCAAAGCAATGATGTAGTCAGAATAACACGATGCAAAGTTGATATCATGCAACACGACCACAATCGTTTTTCCTAGCTCATCCACTAGCTTTCGTAGCGTTTTCATAATCTGCACAGAGTGCTTCATATCCAAATTATTGAGCGGTTCATCCAGTAAAATATATTCTGTATCTTGCGCCACCACCATCGCTAGGAATGCTCGTTGACGTTGTCCTCCACTGAGTTCGTCAATATATTTATGCTGAATATCAGCCAACTCCAGATAGTCGATAGCACTATCTATTTTAGCTTCATCTTTCAGCGTCAAGTGACCTTGTGTATATGGGAAACGACCAAAGGCAACAAGCTCACGAATAGTCAACTTCATATCTATATGATTGGTTTGACGCATAATAGATAGTGTTTGTCCTAGTTCTCGACTTTTATAATCGGTTACCTTTTTTCCATTCACTTCTATGTTTCCGGCATCGTGAGATAGCAGGCGACTGATAATAGAAAGCAAAGTACTTTTACCCGAACCATTAGGTCCAATGATAGCAGTCAGAGCCTTACGCTCTATTTTCAACGACATATTACTGATGACTTGAAAGTCATTGTAACTCTTAGATATATTATTTACTTGTATCATTTCTTATTGATTTTGAGTAATAGATATATGAAATATACTCCCCCTATAAAGTTGATGATGATGCTAATTGTAGTAGAATAATTGAAGAAATGTTCTACCAAGAACTGCCCAATCAATACTACTATACAGCTAACCAGACAACATGCTGGAATGAGTATAGAATGTTTATATGTTTTGAATAATTCGTATGTCAAATTTGTCACCAAAATTCCTAAAAAAGTCATTGGTCCTACCAATGCAGTAGATACTGAGACTAATACGGCTATAATGAATAGATATTTGCGCACCACCTGATTATAATCGACACCCAAGTTGATTGCAATATCTTTACCTAGTGCTATAGCATCCAGTCGTTTTATCCTTCTAAATCCCCATACAAAGCTTATAACGGCAACTCCAATAGCCAGAGCTAAAAGATTTGTGTTCACTTTATTGAAGCTCGCAAACATTTTGTTTTCCACAATAGAGAACTCATCTGGATCTATAACTAATTGCATGAATGAGCTTAAGCTACTCAACAACGTTCCCAACACAAGCCCTACTAAAAGAAGAAAGTAAATATTGTTTTTCTCTTTCTTAAAAATCAGGAAGTAAATACCAAGGGAGAATAACATCATAAAGAAGATAGAGACTCCAAAGTTTTCATTTCCTGTCAGCACCTGAAAAGTCTTGTCTCCATACATAAAAACTATAACCGTTTGAATGAAAAGATAGACCGACTCAAAACCCATAATAGCAGGCGTAAGAATCTTATTTGCCGTTATGG
>JASLEN010000028.1 GCA_030151105.1 Dysgonomonas sp. | reverse complement strand
AAATGCTCCGCTCCCATTGGCTGTGCATATAATTTCTTTGCAAAGATAATAGTTTCAGCCTCTTCAAAGTAAGGCACATCATTTACAGACTGCAAAGTCAAACTTGTATTTGAGATCTTATCTTCATCTCTGCCAGATACTTTTCCTAAATATGACAAGTCCTTCTTGTAGCTTTCGTCAAAAAAGGAGAGAGAGAACTCTTCGCCAGCATCCACAAATTCTTTAGTGTAACGCTGTGGTCTTATAACTACAAAAACGACCTCTTTGTTCCACATCACTCCAAATCCTCCCCAACTAGCGGTCATAGTATTTGCTACACCATCTCTTTGAGCAGAAATGAGCATCCATTTTGATTTCAATTCAAATGGATTTAGCGAAAAGTCTTTAACTGATATTTCTTTAAAATCTTTCATTCCTCTAAAAGTTTGTCTAAATATTTCTCAATACCTGGAGTGTATTCCAAAGTAATATAGTCATCATTGGCAGCATTAAACATTGAAATGTTTGTTTGAAAGATCTCAGAATTTTTTCGGATTAAAACATAAGTCTTTACTCCCGAATTTCTATAATCTGCTCCTTTGATATATTTTACTTTGTTGACCTCTCTTCCTACTTGTTGTAGGAGGTAAATGTCAGTAATATCTTGCTTAAGGATAGTGTGTTGTGTAGCTAATCCTTTGAATGTAAGTTTATCTTCTTCAAATATTACTCGCATTATAAAAATACGATAGAAATAGATGGCCACAAATGCCATTGCAAAAGCCATCAATACTAAAAATAGTATCTTTTGAGATTGTGAGTAATTATAGAACATAATGGCTGCAATAACAATCATTATTAGCGATTGTATGACCAATGTATTCTTTCTTTTATCGTACCTAAATACTCTTTTCAATTCCTATATAACGAAGATTATATTATTATTAGTCTAGTTTTAATACTGCCAAGAATGCAGTTTGAGGGACTTCAACGTTGCCCACTTGTTTCATTCGTTTCTTACCTTCTTTTTGTTTTTCGAGAAGTTTACGTTTACGAGAAATATCTCCTCCATAACATTTTGCAGTAACGTCTTTACGCAATGCCTTGATGGTTTCACGGGCTATAATTTTAGCCCCAATAGCAGCCTGAACAGCAATATCAAATTGCTGACGAGGAATCAACTCTTTTAACTTCTCACACATGCGTCGTCCAAATGGAACTGCATTATCGAAGTGGGTTAGGGTAGAGAGTGCATCCACAGATTCACCATTCAAGAGTACATCCATTTTTACAAGTTTGGATTGACGGTAATCGTGCATATAATAATCAAAAGAAGCATATCCTTTCGAAATACTTTTCAATCTATCATAAAAGTCGATAACAATCTCTCCAAGAGGCATATCATAAATAATTTCCACACGATTTCCTGATACATATTCTTGCTTAATCAATTCACCACGCTTACCTAAACAAAGTGACATAATGCCACCTATATAATCAACAGTGGTGATAACAGATGCTCTGATATAAGGCTCTTCTATATAATCGATAAGCGTTGGTTCAGGTAGCCCAGCTGGATTATCTACAATCTTCTTGTTCCCTTTCTTATCAAATACATGGTAAGAAACGTTAGGAACAGTAGTAATAACATCCATATTGAACTCTCTATCCAATCGCTCTTGAATGATTTCCATATGCAGAAGTCCCAAGAATCCACAACGGAATCCAAAACCTAGAGCCACTGATGATTCAGGTTGAAATGTAAGTGAAGCATCATTCAACTGTAACTTTTCTAACGAAGCTCTCAAGTCTTCAAAATCCTCTGTTTCGACTGGATATACACCAGCAAACACCATAGGTTTCACTTCTTCAAAGCCATCAATAGCCTCTTTACATGGATTTGCTACGTGAGTAATCGTATCGCCCACTTTTACTTCCTTAGAGGTTTTAATTCCTGAGATAATATATCCTACATCTCCACAGCCAACTTCTTTTCTTGATTCCATATCAAGTTTAAGAATACCAATATCATCTGCATGGTATTCTTTT
Source organism: Dysgonomonas sp. (assembly GCA_030151105.1). Classification (GTDB taxonomy): domain Bacteria; phylum Bacteroidota; class Bacteroidia; order Bacteroidales; family Dysgonomonadaceae; genus Dysgonomonas. The sequence continues at coordinate 2,492 of JASLEN010000028.1, read as the reverse complement.
TCTGTGGCAAAAAACTTTACATTGTCTCCCTTCTTAATTGAACCATTTAATATCTTAAAGTATGCAATAATACCGCGGAAAGGGTTGAAGACTGAGTCGAAAATCAAAGCTTGTAGCGGAGCCTCAGGATCACCTACTGGAGCAGGTACTTTCTCAATAATAGCATCTAATATTTCATAGACACCTTGTCCTGTTTTGCCACTTGCACGCAATATCTCTTCTCTTTTGCACCCCAAAAGTTCAATGATTTGATCTTCAACTTCCTCTGGCATTGCACTCGGAAGATCTATCTTATTCAAAATAGGAATAATTTCAAGATCATTTTCAATCGCCATATAGAGGTTCGAAATCGTCTGAGCTTGAATGCCTTGCGATGAATCAACAATCAAGAGTGCACCTTCACAAGCCGCAATAGAGCGAGAAACCTCATATGAGAAGTCAACGTGTCCTGGAGTATCGATAAGATTTAGAATATATTTTTCATCATTATACGTATATTCCATCTGTATAGCATGACTCTTGATGGTAATACCACGCTCTCTTTCCAAGTCCATACTATCAAGCACTTGGGCTTGCTGTTTTTTTGAGTCAATTGTTTTTGTATATTCAATCAATCTATCAGCAAGTGTACTCTTACCATGGTCAATATGTGCAATGATGCAAAAATTCCTAATTCTCTTCATTATCTCGTTTATCTTATTCTAAGTCTTATTTTCTAAATCAAACATAACACAAGAGGGTGTTCTCCTCCAAATTATATCAGCAGACAAAGATACATATAAGATATGAAAAATATAAGAATAAATGGAATCTAATAATTTACAAACTGTAATAATCTGTTAATCAATACAGATTGAAAATAGTTTGAAATTTAATTGAAAATAGTTTTGAAATCTAAAAATAGTCTATATCTTTGCATCGCTTTTGAAAGGAAAAGCAATGATACTTTAGAGTATTGGAGAGGTGGCAGAGTGGTCGATTGCGGCGGTCTTGAAAACCGTTGAAGGTCATACTTCCGGGGGTTCGAATCCCTCCCTCTCCGCAGAAGATAAGGTAGTTACGAAAGTGGCTGCCTTTTTTATTGTTAGTCATTTTATGGGGAAAACGGATGTTTTTTAGCCTTCTGTGTTACCTAATATGCTACCTCTTTTCAAACTCATGACTCTGATTTATAAATTAAAAAAATCAAAGAGTTATGATTAATTCAAATGTTCTGGTGACTATCCTATGTCGCAAAGACAAAACAAATCAGCAAAACGAAGCCCCTTTGTATCTGCGAATAATGCTAAACAAGCAAAGGAAGCTAATATCTTTAAAAGAGCGTATTAATATTGAGTATTGGGACTTTAAACTCAATCATATTAAACCACACTATCCCAACAAAGAGTATTTAGAACTTATAATAAACGAAGCGAAGCAGAAAATTGATAAGACTGCATTGTCATTTAAGTTAGCTAACAAATCCTTTACAATAGATGACTTAATTGAACCCAACTCTAAAAAGAAATCTCAAGAATCTCAAATAACGGTCAAGCAACTGTTTGATAGATATATTGAGGAATTATTTGAGCAAGAGCGTATTAAAAATGCGAAGTACTATCGTTGTTGTTTAAATTGCTTGATGAAGTTTAGAGAGGGAAAAGACTTATTGTTTTCAGAAATTGATGCAAGTTTTTTAACTGATTATTCTAATTGGATGAAGAAAAAGAAGTTGCATACCAATACGATAGGGAATAGATTGAGAGGATTAAAAGCGATCTACAACCAAGCAATAGTCTACAAGTATATTGAGAATGGCAGTTCTCCATTTGAGACTTTTAAAGTCAACAAGTTTAGAATTGAAACCACAAAAAGAGCGATAAATAAGGCAGATATTCAGAAAATAGCTCAATTAAAATTATTCAACATCTCAACCAACCGCAATTTCAAGTATTATGATTTTGCAAGAGATATATTTTTATTCAGTTATTTCAGTTGTGGGATTAATATTGTTGATATAGCTTATTTGAAACATGAGAATGTGTTAGATGGGAATAGACTAACTTTTTACAGGAAGAAAACGAATAAGCTATTCTCTTTTAAGATGCACCCTAGCGCAGTAGATATACTATTGAAGTATAGACGACTTAATTATAAATCAAGTGATTATATATTTCCAATACTAGATGTGCAAACAACAGAGAAAGACAAATACAATCGCATTAATGGCTCTTTAAAGACTATCAATAAGTATTTGCAAAGCATTGGCACATATCTTAAAATTGAAACTAATCTCACCACATACGTCGCTCGTCACTCGTATGCAACCGTTCTCAAACGTAGTGGTGTTAACACTTCCATCATTTCTGAATCATTGGGACATAGTAGTGAGAAAGTGACTCAAATCTATTTAGATAGTTTTGAAAATAGTCAGATTGATGAGGCTATGAAGAATTTGTTATAGTATCTTTAGCGAGGGAATAGATCCCCTCGCTTTATTTCTAATAAAAATA
>JASLEN010000412.1 GCA_030151105.1 Dysgonomonas sp. | reverse complement strand
GACGGAAAAGAATTGGCTGATGGCGAAAATACAAAATATTCGAGAGTAGCCAGTAGTCTGGGAAAACATAAAGTGAGTGGTTTCATTAGCTTGATGAGCCGAGATGGAAGCGAAATCAAACGTCAATTCGAAGAAGAGTTTACAGTCATAGAACCTATGGTAACTATTGCGCCACTGCAAATGGATGTGTTGTATGCTAATCATGCCAATCCGTTGAGTGTATCTGTTCCAGGGGTTGTAAATCAGAATATAAGTGTTTCAGCAACAGGTGGTGCTATCAAGGCTGACGGATCTAACTGGGTGGCTACACCAAGCAAGGTGGGGCAGAATATGGTAATTAGTGTAGCTGTTCGCCAAGAAGGAGGACGTACATTAAGCCTAAGTAAAACGTTCAGAGTGAGACGACTTCCTGATCCTGTGGCTTATATTGAATATAGAGATAAGGATGGTAATCTCAAGACTTTCAAGCGTGGAGTTCTTTCAAAAGCGGTTTTACTAGAAACGCAAGGAATCAAAGCAGCAATAGATGATGGTATTTTGAATGTGCCATTTACGGTGTTAGGTTTCAGAACGTTCTCGGTAGATGCTATGGGAAATATGGTTCCAGAGGTAACACAAGGCGCAAACTTTTCGGCTCGTCAGCTCGATCAGATTCGTCGTATGCAACGTGGCACACCGTTCTTCATAGCGGGCATCACTGTTCAAGATAAGGATGGTTCTACAAGAGAGATTGGAGCTATGGAAATTAGATTGAATTGATAGAAATAATAAGATAAAGAAAAAGCCTGCTGATTTTACTCGGTAGGCTTTTTGATGTCCTATTGTTTTATCTTTTATCGAAAGAGTGCTAGTTTATTCACTTTCATCTTGCGAAGCTTATCTATCTTATCTAGTATTGCCAGATTGAGAGAATCACTCTGGTAAGCTTTCTTATAATCAGCAAGAGCTTTTTCCGATTCTCCTAGCTTCAGATATGTGTCAGCTCTGTTGCAATAGGTGATAGCAAGTGTAGAATCCAAAGCTAAAGCTTTATTGTAGTCATCCAAAGCCTTTGTGTAGAACTGCATTTCTTGATATACATTGCCCCTATTGTTGTATATATCAACAATGTATGGGGGATTCAGTTTAATGGCACGACTATAATCTTCTATTGCCAACTGAAAGTCGGTTTGCTTCTCGTAAATAATCCCTCTATTGTAATACGAATCCACAAAATGATCGTTAAACATTAATGTTTTAGTATAGTCCTCTATCGCCAACGAGTCTCTCCCTAAAGTTTGATAGATACAGGCTCTATTGTAGAATGCGTGCTCATTTGCACCATTCAAAACTATTGCAAGCGTACTTTTAGAAATCGCTCTCTCCATATCTCCCAACTCATAATATTCTCCACTAAGAAGGTTGTAAACCTCGCTCAGCAATTTGTTTTTCTTGCGTGGAGTGATTAGTAGTTCGTCAGCACTAGCCTGTTCTATGATTGTTCTGTAGGCAGCTATCCTTCCTGTTGTCAAGGGAATACTATCTGGAATTACATGCACTTGGTATCTATAATAAGCAAGCTGTTTGTCTTGTTTAAATTCGTTTTCGAATATATTGCATGAACTAAGCAGAAGTAGAAAAGGCAGACACAAAACCCAAATTTTGTATTGCCTCCATAAGTTGATATGTTGTGTCTTTAGAATCATATACTGGCGCTTTGTATTGTTTATGTTTAACAAATGTAACATAAAAAAGTTGAAAAAGTGAATGTCTATATCTTTTACATTGGATATCTCAACTCGTACTTCTTATTTTAACGACAAAAGCAGATGAAAATTGTCCATCTGCTTTTGTTTGAATTATTTTAGTTGATAGCCTTTTAAGCCTTCATTAACTCATAATTGAGATCAGGACTCCATTTCTTATCTACATCTTCTTCCGAAATAAAAACATTTTGCCAATTGAAATTGGTGACAATAATGCGCTCACTTGCAGAATTGTTCCACTCTACTGTAAAACCAGCTTCCTTCAGAGCATCTACCACTTTGTTGCCTATGCCGATAGCTTCTTTTTCGTTCTTTTCTTTGACACCCGAAAAACCAATACAAAGATCGCCCGTCTCTATCACTCGCTCTAGGTCTTGCCCATGATAATAGCAATATCCAATAGGATGAATGTCGTGGTCTTCAAGCTCTTGCCATATCTCTTGTATGTCGTATATGGCTTCCGAAGTGTCATAGCCAATGCTATGAGCAGTTACGATTTTGTTTTTGCGAAGCTTGTCAAATACTAGTCTAAGTTTTTCTGTATCAGTTTCTTTAGACCATGTTTTGCTATCGCTAAGATTTTTTTCGTACTCACGTGTAAGAGTTTCTGTTACCCACTCTTCTGAGATTTCTCTCTGCCAGCCTTCTTCTTCCACAGCTTCTAAGGCTCCTTCAATAATATCTTCGAGAGACTCAAATCCAGATTTAATACTAATCAGGAAATGATCATAGATATATTTTTCATTCTCTGTCATAGCGTAAAAAATGTACTTTTCTTTTTTAGTATATATAAATATTACGGTTTCTGATTTTTTTAATAACAGCTCGTTTTATTCAACGCGTAGAATGCTTGCTCCCAGCTGTTTCAAACGAGTATCAATATTTTGATATCCTCTGTCTATTTGGTCTATATTGTGAATCGTACTCGTTCCATCGGCACACATAGCAGCTATAAGTAGAGCAATACCTGCACGAATGTCAGGTGAAGTCATCGTAGTTGCTCTAAGCGGACGTCTGCCTGTACCAATCACTGTTGCACGATGTGGATCGCAAAGAATAATCTGAGCTCCCATCTCTATCAAACGATCGACAAAGAACAAGCGACTTTCAAACATTTTTTGATGAATCAACACACTTCCTTTTGCCTGAGTAGCTACTACCAAAAGCACACTAATAAGGTCAGGAGTCAATCCTGGCCAAGGTGCATCGGCAATCGTTAGATGAGAACCATCGATGAATTTTTCTATTTCGTATTGCTCTTGAGCAGGCACAAAAATATCATCGCCTTTGCGTTCTACTACGATTCCTAATCGGCGGAATGCATCTGGAATAACGCCTAGTTCATCGTAAGCCACATTTTTGATTGTGATTTCAGACTTGGTCATGGCAGCCATTCCTATAAAGCTACCTATCTCAATCATATCGGGCAATATGCGATGGGTAGCACCTCCTAGAGATGCAACTCCTTCGATAGTCAAAAGGTTAGAACCTATGCCATTAATTTCAGCCCCCATTTGCACCAAAATCTTGCTCAATTGTTGCAAGTAAGGCTCGCATGCAGCATTGTATATGGTAGTTTTCCCTTCTGCCATTACAGCAGCCATAAGGATATTTGCAGTTCCTGTTACAGAAGCTTCGTCAAGGAGCATATAAGCACCTTTTAGCTTCTTTGCTGTAATGTTGTAGCGTTGATTGGCAGCATCATAGTCGAATGTAGCTCCTAGTTTTTCGATACCAATAAAGTGAGTATCCAAACGACGACGACCAATTTTGTCTCCTCCTGGTTTAGGAATTATAGCCTTTCCAAAACGTGCCACAAGAGGACCAACAATCATCACCGAACCTCTCAAAGATGCACTCCTTTTGAAGAAATCAGGTGTTTTTAGGTAGTCTAAATCTATATTTGCAGCCTTGAATGACCAAGTGTCTTCGCTGATTCTTTTTGTTTCCACACCCATTTCTCCCAATAGAGCAATGAGGTTATTGACATCCAAAATATCGGGAATATTCTCTATAATTACCTCTTCGGGGGTCAACAATACTGCACAAATAATTTGCAAAGCCTCGTTCTTTGCTCCCTGCGGAGTGATTTCACCACTGAGGCGACAGCCTCCTTCAATAATAAATGATGCCATATTTAAGTAAAAGTTAATATTTAATGTCTCTTTTTCTAAATGTAACTATCAGTAATAGCTATACTTAGATGGACAATAAATAGGTCTGTGACCTTAATTTTATTCTTCGTTTAAAAAATTCTAACCTCTGGTTCTAATTCGATACCGAACTTGCTAAGAACCACAGCCTGAATTTCTTTCATAAATTTTACAATTTCATTACCATCCGATGTGCCATAGTTGACAACTATCAGTGGCTGATTGGGATATGTGCCCACATTGCCCACACGTTTACCCTTATAGCCTGCTTGGTCAACAAGGAAAGCAGCCGATGTTTTGACCGTTCCATCACGTTGAGGAAAAGCTGGCATCGTAGGATATTGCGCTACCAGAGTGTCTGACATTTCTTTGGCAATGCATGGATTTTTGAAAAAGCTGCCCGCATTGGGCAATACTTTTTCGTCAGGAAGTTTTCGTTGGCGAATGCGAATCACAGCGTCACGTACATCTTGCAATGTTGGCGACTCGATGTTTTCTAACTCGTTATTTAAGTCCATGTACTTTGGTACATAGTTAAAATCTTTTTTCAGATGGAACACAACCGACACAATTACATAACGTTGCGTTTGCTTGAAGATGCTATCTCTGTATCCAAACTCGCATTCTGCATTGTTGAATGAAACCACCTCGCCAGTGTTGATGTCTAATGCTACCACCTCTCTGATAACATCTTTTACCTCAGCACCATAAGCTCCAATGTTTTGAACAGGGCAAGCCCCCACAGTGCCAGGAATGAGCGATAGATTTTCTACTCCTGCAAAACCATTTTCTACACAATAGGCTACAAACTCGTCCCAGTTTTCAGAAGCATTCACTTCGATGTAAACTTCTTGTTCTTCCTCAAAGTCGTCATCATCCCATGCCTCACGCAAGCCTTTGATGTTTGGATAAATAACTAGTCCATCAAAATCTTGGGTAAAGAATAGATTGCATCCTTCGCCAATTATTAGCTTCTTCTCGTTTGGGTTGTCTTGTAAGCACTTTTGTAGTTCGCTCACAGTCTGAGGACTGCAAAAAAGTTTGGCTACTGCCTCAGTTCTAAAGGAGTTGTAATCTTTCAGTTGGTATTTCTGCAGATATTCCATATCAAAAATTAAACATTCTTGTTGAAGTCAAATAATATAATGACTCTTTTATATTTTATTTTTTCTTAATTCTATATTTAGCGATTGCCATACATTTGTTCGTAGTACTTCATGTAGTCTCCCGAAGTAACTTCTTCTACCCAATTCTGATTGTCTAAGTACCAGTAGATTGTCTTCACAATACCTTCATCAAACATTGTTTCGGGCAACCAGCCTAGTTCTTTCGAAATCTTAGTAGGGTCTATTGCATAGCGAAAATCGTGTCCTTGACGATCTTTCACAAAAGAAATCAAATCGTGATTAATCCAACTGATATCAATTGAACCATCATATGCCAATTCTCTCTTTTTCAACACCTCTCTATATTTAGGCTCTTTGTCCATAATAGAATGAATGGTGTCGATAACTAGCTTAACGATGTCGATATTTGTTTTTTCGTTGTGCCCACCTACGTTATACACTTCGCCCACTCTTCCACCATGTAGCACTTTGTCGATAGCCTTGCAATGATCAACTACATAGAGCCAGTCACGCACGTTTTTACCATCACCATATACAGGCAATTGTTTGCCTTCTAGTATATTGCGAATAATGAGTGGAATTAGTTTTTCGGGAAAATGGTATGGACCATAATTGTTTGAACAACGTGTGATGGTGATAGGCATTTTGTATGTTTCGCCATAAGCCTTCACAATCAAGTCGCCACCAGTTTTAGATGCAGAATATGGAGAACGAGGATCAAGTGGAGTCTCTTCTGTAAAGAATCCTTCGTGTCCTAGCGAACCATATACTTCATCAGTAGATACTTGTAAGTATTTTACACCCTCTTTCCAAGTAGGATAGTTGTTCTCATCCTTGCCTATTGTCCATGCTTTTAGAGCAGCATTGAGCAAGTTTTGAGTGCCTAATATATTTACTTCCAAAAAGAGTTGTGGGTTTTCGATGCTTCTGTCCACATGACTTTCGGCTGCAAAATTGACCACATAATTGATATCATGTTCAGCAAAAATCTGCTCTGCAACC
>JASLEN010000409.1 GCA_030151105.1 Dysgonomonas sp. | reverse complement strand
AGATGTACCAAGCAGGAGGCTGATAATAATGTTCGTCCAACATTGGAATTTCTAATTCATTTGCAAATGCCCACCCACGCTCATAGTCAGAACCTTCGGAAAATGGACCTGCTGTTCCTATAACAGTTATTTCAGGGTGCTTTTCTTTGACCGCATCAAATATCATTTTGAAGCGCTCCTCAAATATATCTGATATAAGGTCTTCATTGCCTATACCAAGATACTTTAGATTGAATGGTTTGGGGTGTCCTGCTTCAGATCTCATCTTGGCCCATTTGCTAGTCTTAGGATCTCCATTTGCCCATTCTATCAAATCTAGTACATCTTGAATGTATGTTCCCATGTCAGCCATGGGTATTCCTCCTTGCTGTCCTCCTATTGCACAACCATGATGTGCTGAGTTTTGACAAGGTACGCCAGCAGCTACAATTGGTATAGGTTCAGCATTTATATCTTCACAAAATTGAAAGTATTCGTAATAGCCCAGTCCTACAGATTGATGATAGCCCCATAAGTTGCGTTGAGGTTTTCGTGCTTCTAATGCTCCAATTGTATTTTTCCAGTTGTAAATATTATTGATGCCATCACCATGTGCCACGCATCCTCCAGGAAAACGAACAAAGCGAGGTTTCATATCCGCAAGCACTTGTGCCAAATCGGTACGCAGCCCATTTTTGTGTCCATTGAATGTTTTTTGAGGGAAGAGGGAAATCATATCTAAGGCTATTGTGCCTTCTGTCTGTGGTATTATTTCGAGGCGGGCATTGCTGACACTATGTTTTGATGTAATAATGGCTTGATGTTTTTTCCAATTCTTGGAAATAGATTTTATTTGAGTCTCACCATATACTCTTCCGTTATCATCTACTAGTCTTACTATTAGAGATGTTGATTTACCATCTAAAAGCTTAGCAAATACTGAAAAATCGTACTTCTCGTTTTCTTTTAAGACAATACCATCAAAGCCCTCATTTTGTAGAGCTGCTCCTACTTTATTGATCGTGAGTAGGGCATAGTGCGGATTGTTTGAATGAATGGGATTTTCTGTTGCGATGGTAAATGTAGCATCTTTGCCCTTAAGTGTCCATGCTTTGTAACTATTCCAGGTCTTATCACCCTCTCTATCTGATGGATGATATTCAAATCCTCTATTCTGAATTAGCTCAGCATATATTCCTCCATCTGCAGCGTAATTAATATCTTCGAAGAAAATACCCATCAGCATATCACTGATTGTTTTTGTCCTTTTTTGATCTATGGTTAGATTAGCTTTTACTGTTCTTAGATTAGCAAAACGTGTAACATCTTCTTTTGTTGTTTCTGCAAAAAGCTGATTTCGATAGTTAGTCAGATCTACTTTTTTCTCTAAGCCTTCTATTACTTCCCATGATACACGATGTACTGTCCCTTGTTGTAGTGTGCTACCAATTTTTATGGTTTGACGAGTATTAGTTCGCTCATTTTTATTGATTGCTTGTGCAGTACTAAATATTTTAAAATCTTTGGTGGTTGCAGCATAAAAAGTGGTGTCGCTATTGGTTGTACTCATCCACGAAATAGCGTAACCATTATTTTGTGCTACGATTTCTGTGAATAAACAGTTTTTGCGATCCGATAAAATAGGGTAGGATTGTGGTTCCCAGTTTACTAAGTCTTTGGATAATGCATGGGCAATAGCTCCATCTGAATTGTTTAGTGTCCATGTTGCATGCCAAGTGCCATCTTCCGATTGATGGATGAATGGATGAAACATTCTCTTTTGTGAGCCCCACCTTCCGTAATCACTCTTGAGAAAAACGAATCCATCTCCAATAGTATTCCAAACTTTTTGGTCGCTGCTCCAAGCAAACTGAATTCCTCCATGCCCTTCTTTGTTATCAGTATTGTAGGCAAAAAGATAAGCTGTGTCTGGAGTAGGAGGTGGCAGAGCACTCCAAGCTTTCATTCCAATGCATAGCAATAGGAGTAGAATAATAAAATTATGTTTCTTCATGATTTAAAGTTTTTATCCTATAATGATTTTATACTTGTTATAAGCGTATTAATGTAATAGACGTACTTCCGCTATTTTATTTGTTAGATTGCCCTTTTTCTTAGGGCTAAATTTGATTAATAAGGTTTGCTTGTCAATTTCACTTTGAGGAATATTGATGTAGATGCTTTGTATTTCATCTCTCTCAGTTCCGTTCATATTTTGACTAAAGACTTCTATGTCGTTAATTGTTATTCCTAAATCTCGATGTTGATCTTTGTCAAAATAGGCAACATACAACCGATGGGCTTTCTTGTCAAGATTCTTCAATTCGTAACTAAAATATCCTTTACCTTCTCTCCAACTGATACCATCCTCTGAACCCGCCCAAGAGTCGTCAAACTTTATAAAATGGTCGGATTCGGGTTGTTGTTCTCCGCAGGTCACTCGATCTATTGTTATGCTGTTCAATGCGTCTCGTTCCCGCTCTTCGGATTCGATTGCGCTCTGAATTTCTTTCACACTCTCGGCGGTGGCTTGTGCCCAGTAGATGATATACCGCGCATCATGGAGCGTGTAGAATGGAATCAGTTCAAGTCCATTTGCATACTTTTGTGGAAAAAGATTATTAAGTTTAAATGTAAGAGGCTTTTCTACAATTGGAGTTATCAGATTTGCTAGACAG
>JASLEN010000401.1 GCA_030151105.1 Dysgonomonas sp. | reverse complement strand
TTTATCAGTGTAAATCTCTAGAGTATTGTCCTTAATCCCTTTGATAAAAATACTAGCAGGTTCTCTTGAGTTCTCATATTTAATATCATCACTACATGCTGAGAATAATAAGACTCCCAACAAGCAGACAATTATGTATTTATAGTTTTTCATCATCACTTATTTTTTAATCGTTTTGTAATTTTCGTCCGTAATCGTATGCACTTCAACACTTGGCATAGGATATCCTTTGGCATTTATCTCTGCTTTAAAAGCATCTATTTGCTTTTGAGTGATATAAATTCTCTTATTGCCATAGTCATTGATGGTGTTATCCCCAACTTTTAGGAACCCCCATTTCTCGAAAAAATCTAGCATATTAGTGTTCCCGATACGACAAACTTGTCTTATAAAGTCGAATTGCAATTCTCGATGTAGGTTCTCATCCATATTACCACCTGTGATATCTTTGGTAGTTCTAAAATGTTCAAATAAGTCTTTATAGAAATCAGTTTGCCCTTCAATCTCTGCAAAATACAGATACAATTGCCAGAATGGAGCTACTTTAGGAATATGATTATTAGGCTCTTCGGGTAAGAACCAATAATTATTAACCTCTATAATTTTTTTAAATGCTGCTGCATATCCATCACTAGCATTAGGGTCGCTCAAACGCTCAGCCTCTCCCAATGTCCTTTTTTGATTATACATTGCGTATAGGTTATTTGTAACCTCGGTTGTTCCAGCCCATTTTACACCTGGACGTACTTGATTAGTGTGTCCTACCTCGTGTCCAATAACCCACATGCGACTAAGCAAGCCCTTCTCTGTGGTGAATACATTTCTATAACCATTGGGATTATAAGCCGTCCTATAATCAGAAGCATTGGCTGCTGGCACAGCATTATCGTAACGAATATATTGACGATTTGCAAAGCCTTTATTGTACTTATAGAGCCCCATAAACTCTTTTTGTTGATCTACAAGATTATCTATATAGTTTGTCATCATCACTATATCGGTTTTGTCTTCTCTATAATGATTGGTAACCCAAGCCACATGAGAGTGTACCCCTAATACATCTATAGCATCGTAAGTAGCATAAGTCTCTAACAACTTATTCCAATAGTTTTGATCGTGCTTCGTAATGTCAAAAAGCCCATTGATTATACCTGAGTAAATATTTATTTTTACAGTCTTTGCGTCTGCTACTTTTTTATCAGCATCGCTCAAAATTAATGGGATATTATCTTCTGTATGATTATAGATGTACATCAATCCTGTTGTTGCAGGCTGAATTACGTTTATTCCTTCTTGAATTTTGTAAGTCACCTCTGCTCCACTTATATAATTTCTGATATTCAAACTTAGATTCTGTTTTTTCGTATCACCCACAAATAAGATTAGGTCTTTACCTTCTTCGGCTACAATACCAGTAGCATTATCTTTCAAACTATATTTAGATGTTTTGTTGATTTGTGACATCACATCTGGATGCTGGTAGGGTCTATATTCACGCACTCTATACTCTAAGTTATATTCGCCTCGAAGAATAGAGTAAGCCAAATTTTTGAAGAACAAATCTGTAATTGTACTGATTTCTTTTTCAGTGATTCCAGCTTTTAGTTCAGAGCAAGTAGCATCTGCAAAAATTGTTAGATAGTCAAAGTACTGTCTCTCTTTAGCTTGATAGAACTGCATCTCAGCACAGCTTACTCGATCATTGCCTCCAGACTTGATTCTAAACTGAATATGAGTTGGTTTAATAGCTGTAGAAGCCAACTCTAAGGTTGTAGTTTCCTCTATGACCATACCTAGATCATAATCACCATATTTCTCCAACTCTGGTTTACTCTCAGTAGCGACCCACACTTCCACTTCTCCAATTGCACCCCATACATTTATTCCAATATCTGTACGTGATGTGTGTTTTATATAGTTGATAGAATCAACGTCACTAAAGTAGAAATCATAATAGAATGGCCAATCGGTAACAGCCCCCACCTTAGAATTGTGGTAGGTAGAAGGATTATTATCAATCATGTGAATAGCTAAATGAGACTGCACAGGATCGACCTCTCCATTCGCATCAAGCACAATCAGTTCGCTTGTTGAAGTCACCTTATCTACTTTCACTCTAATATCACCAGAAAAGTCGATTGCTTCTTGGCGAATTACAATATCCTGACGCTGATTCTTAGCTATAATAGTGAGTATCGTTGATCTTACTTCACCAGAATCATTGTCTTGTGTTGTAATAAATACCTGATCGTCTTTTAAAGCAACAGAAGCCCATTTTTGTCCTTCTTTGGCAATAGACAATTGGATATCATTTTGATCTACAGAAGATTCTAAAGCTACAGACTGACTAGAAGCTCCCGAAGGAAATTTAACTTCGTCAGCTTTCACTATCAGATGATCTTTTACATACTCAACCTCTGTATCATTACAGGATTGTAACGAAATCGAAAAGACTAAGATGGAAAATAAGCATACAACAGCTCTCCACCTCAACTTGGTGTTTTTTAATTCATTCATGGTATTAGTTATTTAATTAGTAAGGTTTACCTTTTCAAATAGTTGTGAACAAACTATTGATTAAGGAATTGTTACGAAGTTACTTGACTCACTAAAAAGCATCTTCCTCTTTTTGTTCTTATCTTTACTTAATATGGTTGAAAGAGAGACAAAAAAGTCTCCGATTCATGCATTAGCATTCGAATCGGAGACCTTATTAATAATGTAACTAAACTAATACCTCACCTATTACTCCATCTCAATATATGTTGGGTATGACTCATTACTAGGTAAGACAAACACTTCATCAAAAGGTTGTGCACCAGAATTGCTATAAAACGCAACTCGCTTTGTACCGTTGATAGTGCTTCCACCCATTCCATTTATTACACTCTGTATATTTCCTGTACCAGCAAAACGTGTAATGGTCATTTTCTCCATCTTCACATTTAGAGAATTTGGCACTTCAAAACCGTTTTTCTTATTTACATTTCCATCCGTTCCTGTGAAAACAGCATAAGAGCCCATTCCAATTGTATGATGTTCTTTTACATTGTTACCCACCTTAAAAGCTGCATATCCATCTACTTTGCCATCTTGGCTACTCCAAGTGGTTTGATTTGGGGCATCATATGGAGGTTCATTTTGGAAGAAGAATGTTCTCCCTCTTTCGCCCAACCATAACACTTCATACTCTTGATAATGCTCAGCAAACAGCGCATAGAGGGTTACATCATCACCTGTTACTATCAAGCCATTTCTACATCTATCTCTCACCCATCTCACGTCTCCTCCTACTTGAGATCCATGATCTGCTCTCCATAACCAAAAATGATCTCCTACAACATTATTACTATTAATCTGCATAGAAGTTTCGATCTGTATATTTTTTGATTGTACTCCTCCAACTCTACATGTTATATCGGTCAATAGTATTGGATTTGCAGCATGATCTGCATTTGAATTTTCATCCCCAATTCTTATTTGATAAGTTGTGCTATTAAACGAATCCATCAAAAGACCAGCTATGATAACACCCTCTTTGTCATCTACAAAAATACACCCCCAAGTATTCTTCTCCGTTGGTTCCAATGTAACAGAAGCAATACCTGCTCCTAAAAGAATTGTATTCTTTCTATTAACCTGAAGTGGTGCATCTAGCGCATAATGTCCTGGAGTAAAAAACACATTCTTCCCATTTTTTAACGCTCTATTGATTTCAATATCAGTATCACCTTCTTTTGCCACATACCAATAAGTGAGTAAATCTTGCACTTCGCCTTCTCCCATATCAGTAGTTGACCATGAAATGCCTACTCTATCCGTTTGCCATGCAGGTACAAATACTTTATACTCTCCTTCATCATCAATAAAAAGGAAAGGTTTTTCTCTAATAATAGGAGTAGAAGCAATAGGAGTATTTTTATCATCAGCTTTGGGAGCATTCACACAGCCTTGCCAAACCATATTGTATGAACCACCCATATCTTGTGCACCAACTGGGAAAATAGCATTGCGGGTGTACCATTGTTGTTGCTCCTTCCAATCGGGTCTAGTAGTTGTATAATGCGTATCAGCAATAAAACCTCCACTTCCCCAGAAATTAGTATCTCCTATATCTGATATGTATTTAGAAGTGCTTTCGACCAACATTCTTCTAGCACTAGTGGATTGAGAAACTGTCCATGCAAAATCTCGCATTACTGAAACATTCTCCATTGATCTCCAAAAAGTACAAGTAGCATTAGCTCCTCCCGAAAGATGAGGTCTTGTGAAAACAGAACCTAATTTGACATCAGATGGCAGTTTGCCCAGACCTCCAATATGAGAATAAAAGCCCAACTCAATAGCATTAGACTCTGGCGAAGATGCTGATTCAGAACCTCCCACATCGTAGGTCTGCCCATCCACATTGGCTTTCAAGTAATATGCCTGACGCTTCACTGACCATTCTCCATTTTCTCCTCCTTGTCCTGTTGTTATAAAATGGGTATTTATCTCATTTTTGGCAGCGTCCACTTTCTCATATTTTCTATCGTAGAAATACATATTTTCTCCAAATATCTGCTTTTCTAATGACAGAATTATCGTTAGAGTATCACGAGTAATCTTATAATAATTTTCATACCTATTTTCATTTGGGCTACTATCTACAAAAGTTTTGTCGGAAGTAGAACCTAACGGCACAAAAGAAGAAGCCAAACGGCTACCACCTCTACTGATGATGTAGTCGCCTGAGGAACCAAATGCTTCCCACGACAATGTTATACTATGATTACTGGAGTTATAGACAATACTATCTTCTATTTGCTCTTGCCCTTTGTTAGAACACGATATAGCGAATAGCAATATAGTTGCAAACATTGCCAAAACAGTGATTCCTTTTTTGTTCATAAAATGGTATTCTTTACGAATGGTATTAAATTATTCTATAAAGATAATAGTAAAGGCTAGTAGATTGAAGCTGTAAATAAAAAATGGAACCCATTAACAAATACAAACAATTAAATATAAACACATTAACAGCAAACGAATCTTTATTTTGGGAAAGTTTTAAGATCACTATTCCTCTAAACGAGTCAATATATAGTAGAAAAAACAAGGGGAACACCGCGATTCACATCGCAGTATTCCCCACTTCAACACAAACTTTATAGAATTATATAATACGACTAATTATATCAGTTTTTTATTTCCCCCATCTTTTAGCTTGCTTACGCAACTTATTGATTGGAGGAGAATCTGGAGTGTCTTCTTTCACCACTTCTTCTTTTACTTCTACACGCTCAACAACTTTTGCCCTAGGTGTAGCAGCCTTTGCTTTTGTAGATTTAGGCACTATCAACGTTTCGAACTTATTATAAGCCTCTTGTAATAGAGCTGCCTCTTCTTTATTGATACTGATATTTTGATATCCTTGAGCATAATGTACAGTGAAACCTTTCACTAATTTATCTTTCAAGAATGTGAAATCACCAACAAAAGCCACTTTCAGGTCAGCTGTTTTTTGAGCCACATAATTCATTCTACGTGCCTTTGCATATTTTGCAGCAGTCAAGTCATATTTGCCTCCTGAAGTATTAAACTCTATCTTCTGATTTTTATAATATTCCACAGGCACAGCGTCATCAAATACAGCATCTGTAAACATATATTTCAATCCTAGATGCATTTCTTGTCTGCCCTCCTCAGATGTAAAGCGTACAGAGATAGCTGGTTCTTTGAATAATGGTTTCTTTTGCAATTTGCCTAATGATACAGTTTCCCATTCCGTTCCGATTACATTACTTTCCTCTGCACTTGCTTGAGCAAAAGCGATAGTAGAACAAAAAGAGACTAGCACAAGAAGTGCATACTTTAGATATTTCATATTTTGATTATTGTTTAGTTATTTATTTTCGGTTATTAGTATCGCAACTCATTTTATAGGCTAGCCAACTTCGGCCAGAGATTGAGTTCTGACACCAATTTATTAAGATCGGAATCTAAGCTAATGCGATGATAAATATCAGGGTCTAGTTGGCAAGCTCTCATCAAGCATGCAGTAGCTTCTGATTTCTCGTTATTACGAGCATGAATGACAGCCAACAGGTATTTATTTTTTGCAGTTTCTGGCAATTTCACAAGCACCTCTTGTGCCTTTTTATTATGTCCTAATGAGACTAAACACAAAGCAGCATTGTAGTCTGGATAGTTAGCCAATATTTCTAGCGCTGCTTTATATTCTCTCTCCTTCAGCAACCTGATTCCCTCAGCATAATCCTCACGATAAGTTTCTCTAACAGTATCCTCCTCTATATCTGGCCTGCTGATATTAATACGGAAGTCAAATCGTTGCAGTTTCGGATAAATCTCATCTCGCATAACAGCATAATCCTCTGGATAGAGTTGCTTTATTTCTTCCTCTGTCTTATCTGGGAATGTAGCTTTAGATAAAATATCTATGATCGTGCTACCATTGGGCATATCTTTACGAGATTTAATTTCTCGTACCAGAGTGTTCCAGTCTTCACCCTTGGGCTTGACTGAGATTGGCACGTTGATTCTCGTTTTCAAATAATCAAGAACAGAATTGGCTCTGTGATATGACAAATCATAGTTTTCGCTCCAATCGCCTCGCAAGTCTGTTGACGACTCAATTACAATACTATCCACAGCAAGCTCTGGGCGAGATGCATAAACATTATATGCTTCCAACAACTTGTCTAATGTTTCAGCATTAGCTTTTTCGTCCCATTTATACGCCTTGCTAGTTCTATAACTTGGATAAGCACTAATTCTATCAAACATATATTTCTTAAGATGCTCACGTTTGGTTACCAAAGACTCATCTAGCATTTGAGACAATGATGCTATCAAGAATGTCAGCGTGTCGGAATTAGGAAACTCAAACATAGATCTATCTACAGCTTCCACCTTGCCATTTAGTACAATTCTCAAGTTCTTCATTCCTGGTTGTACTTTCCAATCTTGTTTATAATGATAGACAACATGATTTTCTCCAGAAATAACAGTATCTAGACGTACAGTTGCAGACTCTTCACGATAGGGAAATTGAACAATCTCGTTGAACACATCTCCTTTACGATTCATGTTTATTTCATTCAACACTATTTCATCTATCATATAGTGCCTTTTAGCAATTTTGATAGAATCCTCTTTAGTGAAAGGTTTTGCCTTGATATCTGCCAATGTTAAACCTCTCTCATGAATCTGTCTGAATGATCTTGGAACATAGCTTCGCACCAAAACACTATCTTTCTGATGATGCAGATTAACATTTACATCTACCGTGTCAAGCCATCTCAACGAAAACTTATTTTTCACAAAATTGACGTAGTCTTTTTTATAATTGTCAATATGCTTCTTATAGACTCCTAAAGTGTCCTTCCCATTCTTCAAATTGTTGAGACACTCTTTCTCTGCTTTTCTCCAATGTCTTTCATAAAGGTGTCTTTTGTGACGCATAGCTAGAGCCTCCATATCTAGAAATTCCATTTCGTTCATTCTAG
>JASLEN010000343.1 GCA_030151105.1 Dysgonomonas sp. | reverse complement strand
TTTACACATAAGATATGAGTAGCCATTCTCTGACGGAATCACTACTCATACACATTCTGTTTTCTATTACAAATATACTATCAAAAAGTGAAAGATGCACATTCTATCTCTTTAAATTGATAGTGTGCATCTTTCAATAAGCTATAATTGGGGAGTTAATGTCTTAAATCGAAGCAAGTTTAAGTCCGATAAAATATGTTCTAGGCAATGTTGGACCATAGATATATTCAGAATCTCGATATGGACCTCTATCATAATCTTTTTGTATCTGGTTGAAAATATTTTGTACACCTCCAAATATTTCCATTTTGTTTCTACTATTTAAGTTTACAAAATACGATAGTTTTGCTGTCACATCAATGAAACTTTTAGTTTTTTCTGTTACATCAAATTCTACACCTTCAGCTCCTCCAAAGTGTTTGGCAAGCATAGAACCCGTATAATTACCCGAAAGAGAAATTGCATAACTTTTGTGTGGGGTAGCAGTTCCTGTAAGGAAACCATAGAAATTAGGTGAGCGTAACATCTTTTTCTCTGGTTCTACATAATCTTCTGATGACCAGCTCACAGGCTCTGTATAGCGACTTTGTTGAGCTGTAAAACCTCCTTGCACGTCTAACCATGGTAGTGGCTGAAGATTTGCTTCCACATTTACACCTGCAATGTATGCCGAAGGTCCATTTTTACGTAAAACGATAGTATTACCCAAAGCATCCTCACCCATTTCTTCTTCAATGAAAACTCGATTGATTCTAGTGTAGAACCCTTCTACTAAGAAATAAGAATAAAACGACTCATTGTATAGTGTAAAGTCGAGTCCACCATTGATAGAATGCGAAACTTCTCTTTTCAATCCTTTGTCCAATACAGTCAAAGTAGCTTTTCCGTTGATGATAGGAATATCCAAATCGGCTCCGATGATTTCAGGAGCTTGATAACCCATTCCATAGGATAAGCGCACATTCATATCTTTAGCAACTCTATATCGCCCATTTACACGAGGAATCACGCTAATACCTTTCACCTTAGCATGCTTATCAGCTCTAACTCCCACCATAAAAGTTAGGTCGTCATTTCTCCACTCATTTTGAGCATACAAACTACCAATATTGATAACTTGTTTGATATCCCTATCGTAAATAGAGTCGGCTAAGTTTCTGTATTCATGTGTGTATCCAACAGTAAATTTAGCAGGCATAAATAGCAGTTCATCCATATTGATCTCATATCTCGTAGTTCCCACAAAAGCTAATTCATCCGTTCTGGTATAGCCACTTAGGTCTTGCCCTTCACCAAAATAACCATCACGACCTGTCTTTTGTAGTGAGGTGTTTACTGTGAATTTCTTTTTGTGATCATTGCTCGAATGTTCATACCCTAAATTTCCAGAGTGAATATTATAATCTGTTTGTTCTGCAATCATTGCTTCATGCGGAGGACGATTGATATTATCTCCACCTCTTCTATATTCCGAAATGTGATGATACTCCATCGTTAACTTGTCGTATGGAGTTAGTTTATAGAACGAGCGCATACCAATTGATGTTGCTTTATTTTTTCCAATTTCAGAGAATCCATCTCCATTGGCATCCCAAGGATTTCTGTGTCTCATATTCCCAAAAAGTGTGATACCACTATTAAGAGATTTCTCAACCAGCGAAGTGTTCAATGATACGTTATTGTCAGCTGATTTTCCATCAATCATATTCAGCGTATATTTTGCTTCATAAGAATTTGTAGTTGGTTCTTTTGTTTTGATATTGATAACCCCACCTACTGCATTTGCGCCTTGAAGAACAGAACCCGCACCTCTGATGACTTCTACTTCTTCTATCATATTGGTTGGCAATTGTTCTAAACCATATAGAGCAGAGAGTGAGGTGAATACAGCTTGACCGTCAACCAATAGTTGAGAGTATTTCCCTTGAAGACCATTGATCCTTACTTCCTGTGTACCACAGTTCTGACAGTTATTTTCCACTCTCAATCCTGGCATAAAGTTGAGTCCTTGTGCTAGTGAGGTAGAGTTGGTTGCTTCAAACATTTTTGGAGTCAATTGATTGATGACAACTGGCGACATTGTTCTGTTTAGCGATCTTGCAGAGGCTTCCACTGACACTTCGCCCAATTGTTGTGTCTCTTCATCAAGAAATATACTTAAATGTTTCTGTTCTCCAGCTTTCAAATATATTTTCTCTTTGGTTTTCTTATAACCAATGTATTGAAAAAGAAGTGTGTGGTAGCCTTCTTTAAGTTCTATACTGAAATGTCCTGTTTCGTCTGTTGCTGTACCGCCTTCTGTAGATCCTTCAATAAAAATTGTTACTCCTGGGAGGTGTTCGTCAGTTTCTCTATCTAGAACGTGACCTTTTACAACTGCTTTATTTTGTGCGAAAAGTGTTGTTGCACAAATTATACTAAATAATATAAAAAATATTTTTTTCATAATGCATTGGGCTGACGAGTATAGTTTTTATGACTATCTCGCAGCATATATTGTACATAGTTATTCCTTCAAATACCTATGTGTATTGACTTATATGTGAATTGGGACGCACACGAAAGTTTCTGTACAAACTTTAATGTATAGGCGTCAGATATATAACGAATAAGATTTTAACTTACCCTTATATATTATAATGTGAAGTGAATTTAGGCACAAGGAGGTGCTCTATGTCTGAATAGGGTTACTTTTTGAGCTTGTTCTACTCGGACACAGTAGCTTATATACTGGTCAAGTATGAGGTTGTCTGTGCGCTCAATAGGGTTTTTATCTACAGCTTCAAACGAAGTGTAGTTAGACATCTGATTTATAGAGAAGAAACCAGCAGAGGTGTGCTTGTGAGTCTCAAATGGAGGCTCATTGGGGTTTTCTGCATTTGGACTTGATTTTTTGTAAGGATGGGAGTGTATATAAACTACTCCTTGATAGACGTGCTTATGTACAAAATAAGATACGCAGCCAAAATATCCTAGATATAGGATAAGTAATAATTGGGCTGTGTATCTTATTTTCTTTAAAGACATTTGTCTATTCCAATCGCAAGGCGATTTATGTATTTATTTTATTTAATTTCATTGTACTTGCTAAACATCAACGACATTTTCATATTATCCTTGTCTGTTCTTAGGATGGCAGACATAGGTGTCAGTGAGTTTCTAGCATATACTCTTCCACTATTTGTTTCTGTAACCACATCTACAGGAATTACATAGAACACTAAATCTTTAGTTTTCTCCTCTTTGTCCTTTTCTTTTGCTACATAATGATTTATCAAATTGGCAATATTATCACTATAGCTCTGAGTAGAACTGGCTAGATTAACAAATCTATATGTATTATCTGTTTTAGTAACGTTGGATTCTGTCCAAGCATTTCTCATCATTAACAACGACGAAACCCCATCAATTGTTTTCGAATTCAAGAAAAAGTTTTCCAATGAATCTTTATTAATGAATAGCAAATTGGATGGTCTTTTTGCAATCTTGAGATCTTTCTCAGCCTCTGTCATTCCTACAAATTTAAATACAGATGAGTTGATTGTGTATTTATCTGTTCCAGTTTTTTCTTTAGCTTTCTTTCTGATTTCTTCAAGAGGGATGGTGATTTGTGTGACTACGCCTGCTGGTGTTTTCAAATATGTTCTTGCCTCTTTATCCTCTGGACTATAAGTTTTAAGTAAATCAGGGTTAGGAGTATCTACAACACTATTTAATTGTAGAGCATTTCCGTTCAGCTGTAATAAAATGATATCAGTAAATGTAGAGTCAACTGTTGGCTCGTTTTTCTTTTTACCAAGGTATGAGTAATAAACTCTTAAGTTGACATAAGAATTCGTGTCGTAGATATCTATAAGAGCTTTGTTGTTAAACTCATTAGTTACATATATACCAGGTAGAACTTTCTTTAATTTTTGTGGATCATCAAGAACAGTTTTGTCTTTAGTCCATGCTGTGTAGAGTTTCTCTCCAAAGCGTTTGTCAACATCAATGTCAAGTTGTTTGCCATAGTGGGTTGTTCCATCCACAACTTTTCTCAATTGCGAATGTAGAAAAAGACGTTGACCTAATATCGTTTGTTTAGATGTATATTTCGTTACATCTACATTAGTATAAAAGTTGGCATCTAGCTCTTTATCTAACTCATATAGAGTGATCCCCATAGGACTAAGACTATCTCCAGATATTGCACCATTTTCGTAGATCATCGTGAAGAATACAGAGTCAACTGTCGCCTTTCCGTCATGCCCTACCTTGAATGTAGTATGATAGCTAGAGAATTCAGCCATAAAGTCAGCTTTAGTTTTACCTAAGATAGGGTCATCAAGCATTCCGACCAAAGCTTTATTGGTTCGTAGATAGACATTGTCACCCAAATCTACAGTTTCTGCGGTGAGGTAAACTTGATCTACATCCATAAAGATGTCATCTTGATCGGGCTGTATCCCACTTCCAATTGTGTCTATATCGTCGTCGCACGAAACGATGAAGAATGATGTAGCAAGGGCTACTGCGATACCTAATAAAAGTTTGAATTTCATCTTATAATATTGCCTGTTCTTTATAACTAGAGCTCAAAGATTAAAAAAAAATGCTATTTAATCTAACTAAACAGCATTTTTCTGATTTTATTTTAGATAGTTTATAGATTGTCGTAGAATTCGTTGATTGCATCTATGCTATCTTCCAATGCACCTTGATAAGGTAAAAAGTTTTTACCAGAGGCTTTTGCATATTCTAATACCGCACTATTTGTTCCATCCTCGCATTGCATAACTCCGTCTGCATAGTCTATTGCAAACTTTTGAAGCGCTTCGTAATCTACCTCTCCGTCAAGTCCTTTAAGATTGTCAGGAGTCATGTTGTCAAACAACAATTTCTTTTTGAAATCTGCTCCAAATGGCACTTGGAAGTCGTCTTTGTACAAAGAATAAACAATCTTAGCTCCTTTGAATAGTGGATCATCAGCATAAGTTGTCTTGATATATAGCCCTGTAAGAGCACCCATCCATCCATGACAGTCAATGATATCTGGAACCCAGCGCAATTTTTTGATGGTTTCGAGTACTCCTCTCACGAAGAAAATGCTACGTTCATCATTGTCCTTATGTTCGTTCCCTTTACTATCTATAGTCGTCGATTTTCTTTTGAAATAATCATCATTGTCTATAAAATATACTTGCATACGTGCTGCTTGTATAGATGCTACTTTGATGATAAGTGGGTGATCTGTATCGTTGATTATCAGATTCATCCCTGAAAGGCGAATAACTTCGTGTAGCTGGTTGCGTCTTTCGTTGATGTTGCCATAGTTGGGCATAAAGGTTCTTATTTCCTTCCCTTTTTCCTGTATGGCTTGTGGTAGATAGCGGCAATTTAGTGCCATGGGACTTTCGTCCAAATAAGGTGTTATCTCTTGATTGATGTATAAAATTTTCTTAGTACTCATTTGTCTGTTTTAGTTTTTATAGCTCCCTGCAATTTCAATAATAATACAAAGATACAAAAAAATATATTGTATTGAAGTATCTGCTGGGCAACAATTTGCTGATATGCTAGTATTTAACCTATGTTTGTAAATAGAAAGTCAAGATACTCAATGTTAAAAACAATGATATTGATGCAGCTTTATTTCTCCATCTGGCAAATTATTTGTTGCTTTGCGCCCAATTACTCTTAAAGATTGAGATAGCATCATGGAAATTGTAGCTAAAACCAGCGATCTGCAAGTGCTTGTGCAGAACAAAAAGCAAGCTAAACTGACAATAGGGTTTGTGCCAACAATGGGAGCTTTGCATGCAGGGCACATTTCGTTGGTTAAGGAGGCCAAAAAGAATTGTGATGTTTGTGTTGTTAGTATTTTTGTGAATCCCACGCAATTCAATAATACCGAAGATTTAGAAAAATACCCTCGCACTATCGATCGTGACGCTGCATTATTGGCAGAGGTTGGTGCTGATATCGTTTTCACTCCTACTGTGGAGGAAATTTATCCAGAACCAGATACACGCCAGTTTGATTTCGGAATGTTGGACAAAGTGATGGAAGGCGAGCATCGCCCAGGACATTTCAATGGTGTGGCGCAGGTGGTGAGTAGATTGTTTGATATCGTTAAGCCAGATCAGGCTTACTTTGGAGAGAAAGATTTCCAACAATTGGCTATCATCAGAGCAATGGTCAAACAGTTATCTTTGGATGTCGAAATTGTACCAATGCCTATCCTTCGCGAAGATTCTGGTTTGGCACTTAGTAGCAGAAATGAAAGATTGTCTGATTCTGAAAAAAACACAGCTACTAATATCTATAGAGTGTTGAAGTCTAGCAGTGAAGAGCTTTATTCTAAAGCTTCTGTTTTGGAAGTAATCAATGCTGTAATAGAGAAGATAAACTCTTTTGAAGGTTTACGTGTTGAGTATTTCGACATTGTAGATGGAGATACTTTACAATCTATAAAAGATTGGGACGAG
>JASLEN010000288.1 GCA_030151105.1 Dysgonomonas sp. | reverse complement strand
GGTTGCCCCAATTGCAGATTGATATAGTAAGTTTGCCCTGCACGAATATTATCGGGACGCTCTCCCTCAAAAATGAAATCTGTTTTGAACTGCTTTTCTCTCACCTCTGGGTAAGCCTTACGCACTCGAAGCACATAGTTTCTGTCTTGTCGCTCAAAAGTAGCATCCAAACCAGCTCGGACTCTATCTATATAATGTTCGTCTATCATTGCCTCCACCTTATAATCAGAAAGTACACTCACCTGTCCCACTTTACTACCTGTGCCCACATTCTGACCTATTTCAACTTCCAATAGTCCTAGTTGACCATCTACTGGGGCTTTGATATTTAGATTTTCACTACGCTGACGTACTAGCAACATATTGCGACGCATATTGTGCAAGCTCTCCTCCATCTGATCTACTTGAATGCTACGATAGATAGAGTCTTGTCGCTGACGATCAATCACGAGTTCTCTACCCTTTTGGGCAAACTCATAATCTTCTTTCGCTTGCAGATAGTCTTCTTTTGAAGTCAATTTCTCTTCGTATAGTTTTTTGTATTGCTCATACTTTCTTTTCTTACGCTCGATATCTAAATCAAGTTGCAGTTTTTCTTGGCGCAATCTCAATTTCTCTTGCTCCATTGTCACTTGTGTATTGCGCAGAAAGTTTTGTTTCTCGGCCAATTGAGCTTCACTATCTAGAATACTTAAACTAAGATTGGGATTCGTTAGGCGTACAATGGTTTGTCCTGCTTGCACTTGCGAACCTTCCTCTACAAGTTTTTCTTCCACCACACCTCCCTCAATGGCACTCAACTGCACAATGTTGATAGGTTGCACTTGTCCACTAATGCGCACATAGTCATTGAACTCACCTCGTGTAACGCTCTGAATCATTGTTTTATCCTTGTCAACTTTCAGACTAGAGGCATGATTTCCAAAAATCATCCATACTATGATGCACAATACGAGTACACCTCCAGCGATGTATGGAATATGCTTTTTCCTGATCCCTTTTTTTTGTTCTATTTTTCTATCCATGATGTTCTTTTATATCTTAATCTACAAAGAAGGCTTCTCCCTTATAGTAGTTTACAAGTTTTGATTTCAACTGATACATATATTTAGCTTTGTATTCTTCGGCTTTTGCCTTCAGCAATCTATTGGAGCTGGTATGCAGCAGAATAGGATCAATCAAGCCTTCTTCATATTTTCGCACATTCACCTGATGTGCTATTGAGGCTGATTCTCTCTGTTTTACTGCTTGGTGATATTCATCCACTTGCCCATTGGCATCTGCTACAGCTTGTTCTATATCGCTATATAATTTTCGAAGTGTATCATCTTGCTCATTTTCGGCAATGTACATTTGCGCTTTGGCACGTTTGACACTTGCAGAACGAGAGAAGCCGCTAAAAAGAGGTACAGAGAGCGTAAAGCTGATATACTCCCCTCTTTTATTCTTCAATTGACTTTTAAATGAGGTGTAGTTTGAGCCATCCATATATCTAAAGAAGTTTGTAGATACTCCTGCTCCCATCGATAGACTTGGCATCAAGTTACCTTTAGATGCTTTATAGCTCAATTCTTTATATTTCAGATTAGACTCTGCTACCTGTGCCTTAGGATTATAGCTTTTTGCTCCTTGATAGATTTGGAAGGCAGTTTCTAGTACTTTTGCTATTTCATCATTGTTTCTCTGATCTCCGATATTGAGTTCTTCATCTATTGGAAAATTCATTTTACTTTTCAGTTGAATAATAGAGATAGCATACAGATTTTTTTGTTTTGTAAAGTTGAAAGTATCTTCCGCTTTTTTAGCTTCTGCTTCTGCTACATCCGAAACACCTTTTAGCCCTAGCTCCTCCATTCTACTTATCTGTTTTAGATTTCGGGCACTTTCTTCTAGCTGTTCTTCAGTTGTAGAAACTAGGCTTTTGTTGTAAAGCACATTGTAGAAAACCTCCATTGTTTCGTAGGCAATCATATCCTTAGCATCTTCCAACTCTTTCTTTCCTCTAAATTTGTTCACTCTTCCAATGCGTACCTTGGTATAATTTGCAAGCCCATCAAAAAGAGTGAGATTGGCACTTATACCATAATTGTTGTTGAATGAGTTGATATCCACATAAGTATTAGTCTCAGAATCCACCCCACGCCCAAAATTGAAGCCTGCCGAGGTATTGGCACTCACTTGTGGTAGAAGTTTACCTATTGCCTCCAGATAGTCTTGATGATAGATACTATTGGTCTGTTGTTGATTATTTACCTTTGTATTGTGTTTCACAGCATAGAGAACACAGTCGTTGAGCGACCATATTTTCTCTTCCTGAGCCTTTAGTTGAAAAACACAAGCCAAAAGAATAAATAGTATTGAGTAGTGCTTCATTTTTTATAAACCTTATTTGTTTACAATAAATGATGCCAATACTATGCCAAACTAGATATCAATCTAATTGATAGAACATTATCAAAACAGCTATTATCCTAGAGTGTAAAGTATTTTTACACTTGCAGTAAAGAATCTTTACAGATTTTCAGGTTCAGAAGCAATATTAAGGATTAAACTAAAAATAGTCCAGCCATCTTCAAAGCTATGTTTGAGATTGCCATCATGCAGGCGCATAATATATCGGGAAACACTAAGCCCAATACCCGATCCAGACTCTTTGGTGGTGAAGAAAGGAATGAAAATATTCTCAAGTACCTCGCTCGGAATAGGCTTGCCATTGTTGGCAATGTTAATTTGGACTTTGTTATTGAGAGGAATAATATTTATTTGAATGCTCTTGCTATCATTTAGCTCTACTGCCTCTATCGCATTTTTGAGGATATTGACTAATACTCTCGTCAATTGAGTGCTATCTCCCAGAATCGTCAAACTGTCAGAGCTAGAGTTTAGATTCACATCTATTCCTTTAGATTTTAGTTCTGCTTTTTCTAATTGAAGAATGCTATCCATAAAAGAAGAGAGATAAATCTCTTTGAGGTTAGGAGTCCCTACTCCTGAGAATTGACGATAAGACTCAACGAAGGCTGCTAATTCTTTTGCTGTGGTATTTATGGTGGAAAGCGAATCGATGGTTGTTTCTGTTAGCTCTTCATTGGTTCTGTCACTTGGCGAATGATAAAAATGAAGAAGCATTTCGGAAAGTGATGTTATAGGAGCGATAGAGTTCATTATTTCATGTGTCATGACTCTTATTAGTTTTGTCCACGATTCCATTTCTCGTTTCTCCAACTCACTTTCGATACTATAAAGCGTGATAATACGAAGATTCTCTCCCTGAACTTTCAGTTCTGAGACTCCTAAACTAACCTGCGAAACATCCTTTTCGCCTACTACCTTAATCTGTTTATTTTCACTACTGACTCTCAGGTCTCTAAACAATTGAGGAAAAGAAGGGTCGAGCACTCTCAACTGATTGAGATGTGTAAGTACTGGCAAACCTAAAAAACGGCTGGCTGCTCTATTTGTATTTTTTATATTGTCTCTTTCATCAAGTATGAGAATACCTGTGGGAACATTTTCGATAATGATGCTCAAGAATTTTTCTCGCTCAATAACATCTTGCCTTGCATTGGATAGAATTTCCTTAATTCGATTCATCATCTGATTCAGTTCTCTTTCTCGTCTCGACAATTTAGTCTCTGTGAAATTGAAACTATAGTCCCCATTATCCAAGGCATTCAAGAGGAAAAGAATATTCTTGTTATACTTGTTGTAGTTGTGGTAGAGCCTATTAATGGCAAACAGCCCCATAACGATGGAAGTAGTCATATAAACATAAAGTTCTGACATAAAGAAATAAACGGCTAGACCAACCGAAACTATCAGTAGGGCTAGATATATGTATAACTTATATTCTATTGACTTAAACATCTCTTATAAACCGTATTTGCTCAATTTATTATATAATGTAGGACGTGTTATACCCAACTCTTGGGCTACCGCCGAGATATTGTTATTGTGTTTCTTCATTGTTTTTTCAATCAATATTTTCTCCATTTCTTCAATGGTCATTGATTCCAGAAGTACCTCTTTTTGTTCCACCGCACGCATATAAAAGTCAGATGCTTGTAGTTCTGAAGAGTCGCACAAGATGACAGCCTTTTCGATTGCATGCTGAAGTTCTCGCACATTACCATACCAAGGATAATTCTCTAGTTTGGCTAAAGCATCTTTACTCACTGATAAGTTTGACTTATTATACTTCTGACTTAAACGCTTGAGGAAGAAACTAACTAATTCTGCAATATCCTCTTTTCGTTCTCTCAGAGGCGGAACTTCTAAATGAATGGTATTTATTCTGTATAACAAATCTTCCCTAAAGTTACCCTCACTCACAAGTGTATTTAGGTCAGCATTTGTAGCACAAATTAAGCGTACGTCAATGCTCATAGGTTTATTACTCCCTACCCTTACGACTTGCCTAGATTGCAAAGCCGTTAATAGCTTAGCTTGCAATGCAATATCCAAGTTCCCTAATTCATCTAAAAAGAGACTTCCTTTATCCGCAGCTTCAAATTTCCCTGCCCTATCTGCTCTAGCATCTGTAAATGCTCCTTTGACATGCCCAAAAAGTTCACTTTCGAAAAGTGAATCTGTAATTGCTCCCATATCTACACTCACCATTGTTTCTTTGTTGCGAGCTGAGTATTTGTGAATTGCTTTGGCTATGATTTCTTTTCCTGTTCCGTTTTCACCCGTTATTAGCACATTTGCATCCGTAGGTGCTACCTTCTTGATAATGGACAAGAGATCTTGCATTATTGGTGATTTTCCCCAACAAATATCATCTTCTTTAGTCAACTCTGTATTCAATACATCTTGCTTTTCACGTAGTTTTTTCACCTCTCTTCGAGATTGGCTGAGAGCATAAGCAGCTTGTAGCGTAGCTATTAGTTTGGCATTGTCCCATGGCTTTACAACAAAGTCTGTAGCACCTTCTTTCAATGCACGCACAGCAAGATCAACATCCGCATAAGCCGTAAAAAGAACGACAGGAGTTTCTGGGGCAACCTTCTTTACCTCCGAAAGCCAGAACAAGCCTTCATTACCAGTATTTATTCCAGCAGAATAATTCATATCTAGTAGAATTATATCAGGCTCTTTATCTCTCACTGTAGTAAGTAGGGAGTTGGGAGATGAAAGTAAATACACATTTTTCAAATAGTTAGACAAAAGAATACGTAATGTACTCAATACATTTTTATTATCATCTACTACTACAATGCTACCTTCTTTCATACTGCTGATGCTAAGTTTAATTCGACTATTGCCAAAAGTAATAATTAGATAGAACTAACACCTCATTTTATGAAGAAATAAAAAGCACCAACAAAATAGTTATTGTTGGTGCTGTATTACTCTCTCCAATAATTTAGAGTTAATTGATAGGTTCTATTCTGAATGAATACGTTAATTTTTCATTTTCAGGAATCATGTATTGTGGCAATGGTAATGGTCCACAACTTGCATTTCCTAATCCTTGTTGAATACAATCGAGACTTAAGAAAACTTGATCTTCCTTGATCTCATTTAGCTTAAAATCATGTAGTGCATTCCACAGCATAGCATCAGAAAAATGCAAAGCACTAAAGTTTAATCTATCTTTTGATCTTATTCTTAATCCTTGATTATCACCATTCATTAGTGTTAACCATCGTACACCCTCTCTATTGCCCATTGACTGGCTGCGAACATAATGCTCATTACCCATCTCCGTAACAGTAGATTTATAAACTCCCATAAGTGCAGACGCCTTGCGATCTACATAATTTTCGTGAGGTCCGTTTCCATACCATGCAACAATCTCTAAATCTTGCGACAACTCTAAGCTCAAACCTAAACGTCTAATCAACGATTCATTAACAGGCTTAGTGAAACTAGCATCCACATCCACGACTCCATTAGCATAGATTGTATAGTTAGTCTCATATTCCAGCTCTACTTTTTTAGGAGCATTGATAGTGGCTATATTAGTTATTTTAAAAGAAATCGTTTTTTTATCAGTACTCAACTTATAACTGAAATCCTTATTCGAAATAGTTGTCTCATAATAGTTTTGGTCTGCATAATTATCATTGTTGATGCTACGATACCAATTGAATGCAAATCCTTGCTGATTATAGATCATCTCTCGTCCATTATAGATCAATGAGTTCAAGCCAGCATTATTTATTGAAGTTACAGTTGCCTCAAAATTAGCTCCTTGCACTACCACTCGATTTTTCTCAACTTTAAAGCTCAATTTCCCTAAGTGGTTTCTGTCAAGAGTTTCAACCTTCTTTCTAGATGATAGAGCAAACTGATCAATAGCCACGACATGTCCTGCTTTTGCCCATTTCGTATCCTTCTTCAATGCAAAAGAAACGTTCAGAAAATATTCGTTTTCTTCATCTATCAATGACTTATACGGAATTGATAGACACATCTTTTCGGAGGCTGCCAGCTCAAGATTCGAGATTGTTCCATTTTCAATAGGCTCTCCATTTTTCAATAACTTCCATGTTAAGTCAAAGTTATCAAGATTTAGTACCTCATAACGATTCCAGACCTCAATGGTCTTAGTATCCAAA
>JASLEN010000232.1 GCA_030151105.1 Dysgonomonas sp. | reverse complement strand
TTCCCAAAAAGATGCGGTGAGGTCACAATATTTGCACCATTAAAAGCAAGAGCCAAAAAAGTATTTGATATAGCGGCCATACCAGATGCAACCATCATGACGCTATCTGCTCCTGATGCTACTTTTATCCTCTGCTCCAAGTGTTCTACCGTTGGATTGGTGATTCTTGAATACATATGTGATGCTACATCTTCCTTATTTTGAAACGCAAGTGCAATGCTCTCCGCAGTAGGGAATTCAAAAGATGCACTTTTGTAGATAGGCATCGAGATGGCATTGTGTATGTCTGTTTTTTTGAATGGTTCACTAATGATGCGTGTAGCAAAGTTTTTTTTGTCCTCTCTCATTGTCTTTAGAAATTTGTGTTGTAAAGATAGATTATTTTTTTCTACCTCCAAGCATCTATTCATTTGCTGTGGAAATTAAGAAAAGTGACAAAATGTCACAAAAACACATTTGGCAAATGTTTTGCAATGATAAGTGCAGAAACAAAAACTATAAAATTATGAACTTCAACAACTTTACAATTAAATCTCAAGAAGCAGTTCAAAAGGCTGTGGAGAGTGTAAGAGTGAATGGACAGCAATCTATTGAGCCTGCTCATATACTATATGGTGTGATGAGTGTTGGTGAAAGTGTTGTTAATTTTCTCTTTCAAAAATTAGGGGCAAACCCTGAGCATGTGAATAATCTTTTGCAGAAACAGATTGACCTCTTTCCTAAAGTGTCGGGCGGAGAGCCTTATCTAGGAAGAGAGTCTAATGCTGTACTTCAAAAAGCTGAAGACTATGCAAAAGAAATGGGAGATCAATATGTCTCTCTAGAACATCTAGTGTTAGCGATTCTAGCGGTGAAAAGTGGAGCATCACAAATCTTGAAAGATGCAGGCATTGCCGAAAAGGAGCTAAAGTTAGCCATCTCAGAACTTCGAAAAGGAAGTAATGTTACAAGTCAATCGGCAGAAGAAACCTATCAGTCTCTTGAGAAATATGCAATAAATCTTACTTCACGAGCAAAAGAAGGAAAGCTAGACCCTGTGATTGGACGTGACGAAGAAATTCGTCGTGTGCTGCAAATATTATCACGTCGTACAAAAAACAATCCTATTCTGATTGGAGAACCAGGTACAGGAAAAACTGCTATTGCCGAGGGATTAGCTCATCGTATAATAAGAGGTGATGTGCCCGAAAATTTGAGAAGTAAGCAAATTTACTCATTAGATATGGGAGCTTTGGTTGCAGGAGCAAAATATAAAGGAGAATTTGAGGAGCGCTTGAAATCGGTGGTTACTGAAGTGACGAAGGCTGAGGGCGAAATCATCTTATTCATCGACGAAATTCACACTTTGGTGGGAGCTGGAAAAGGTGAGGGAGCTATGGACGCTGCAAATATCTTGAAACCTGCGCTTGCTCGTGGTGAATTGCGCTCTATAGGAGCTACAACTTTGGATGAGTATCAAAAATACTTCGAGAAGGATAAAGCCTTAGAACGCCGTTTTCAAGTGGTGATGGTGGATGAGCCTAGTGAACTGGATGCTATATCTATATTGCGTGGTTTGAAAGAACGCTATGAAACTCACCATAAAGTGAGGATAAAGGATGAAGCGATTATTGCTGCAGTGCAATTGTCTAGTCGTTATATATCTGATCGTTTTTTGCCAGACAAAGCAATTGACTTGATGGATGAAGCCGCAGCCAAGCTTCGGATGGAGGTGGATTCGGTTCCAGAAGAATTGGATGAAAAGAGCAGACGTATCAAGCAACTTGAAATAGAGCGTGAGGCTATTCGACGTGAGAATGACAAATTGAAAGAAACTGAACTCAACAAAGAGATAAGTGACCTCAAGGAGGAAGAAAAAGAGCTAAAGGCAAAATGGCAATCGGAAAAAGATGTAATCAACAAGATTCAGCAATATAAAGCAGATATTGAAGATGCGAAATTTCAAGCCGATAGAGCCGAACGTGAAGGCGATTACGGAAAAGTTGCCGAGTTGCGGTATGGTAGAATAAAAGAATTGGAAGGTAATATCGAAAAATTGCAAGCCAATCTTGATTCTATGCAAGGCGTAGATGCCATGATAAAAGAAGAGGTTGACTCTAGCGATATTGCAGATGTGGTTTCACGTTGGACAGGTATTCCTGTGAATAAGATGTTACAAGCAGAACGAGACAAGCTTTTGCATTTGGAAGATGAATTGCACAAACGTGTAATTGGTCAAGAAGATGCTATTGCTGCTGTATCAAATGCTATCCGTCGTAGCCGTGCAGGTTTGCAAGACCCAAAACGTCCAATAGGTTCGTTTATATTCTTGGGTACAACGGGTGTCGGAAAAACAGAGTTGGCCAAAGCCTTGGCTGAATATCTTTTCGATGATGACGATATGATGACTCGTATAGATATGAGTGAGTATCAAGAAAAATTTAGTGTTAGTCGTCTGATTGGTGCACCTCCAGGATATGTAGGATATGACGAAGGGGGACAGTTGACTGAGGCTATTCGTAGAAAACCATATTCTGTTGTATTGTTCGACGAAATAGAAAAAGCTCATCCTGATGTGTTTAATATCTTGTTGCAAGTGTTGGATGATGGTCGTTTGACAGATAATAAGGGGAGAATGGTGAACTTTAAGAATACCATTATTATAATGACATCCAATATGGGATCATCTTTGATTCGTGAAAATTTCTCTAAAATGACTAAGGAAAATCACGATGAGGTGGTAGAAAAAACAAAACAGCAAGTTTTGGATATGCTTAAAACAACCATTCGACCAGAATTCTTGAATAGGATTGATGAAATTACGATGTTTGAACCATTGCGTGAAAAAGAAATTGAACAAGTGGTGCGCATCCAATTGAATGGTGTAGTGTCTATGCTGAAAGAAAATGGTGTGATGCTAGAGTTCTCCGAAAAAGCAATTCACAAAATTGCAGAAGTTGGCTTTGATCCAGAGTTTGGAGCTAGACCAGTGAAGAGAGCGATTCAGAACATGGTGTTGAATACTTTGTCTAAGCAGCTTTTAGCTGGCACAGTGGATAAGGCTATTCCAATATCTATTGACGAAAAAGATGGAGAGCTAGTGTTCAATAATTAATAGCGAAAGGAGAGTCAGAAATGATTCTCCTTTTTTTATTAGTGAAATCGAAAATGTGAATAAATGTATTCAATGCTAAATAAGTGTTTTGTGATAGGCCTTGAATAAAAGAGTCCAATTCGCATGTAAATATTAGGAATGTTTGTTTATGAGTGTTTTGTCTTTGTTTATGCCAGATTTGAGCTAGATATAGAATCAGACAATATACAATAGATAATAAAGTTTTTAAAAAAGCTTATTAATGTTCCTATTTATGATTATATTTGAAGCTTAAAATAAATAACAAAAAAACTAATAAGCTATGAGATTAGACCTTAGTTCTCAAATAGTGCTGGACAGAGTGCCACAGCGCTATTATCGTCCCGAGAACGAGTTTGAGCTATCTGCATTAACACGCTATGAAAAAGTTCCAACTCGCATTTATGAGTCTTCAGTAGAGGCTTCGCTTCAGGTGGCAAGTGACATTGCTGCACAAATAAAAGGAAAGCAAGCTGCTAACGAGCAATTCGTGTTGGCTCTTCCTGGAGGAAATTCACCTCTATCAATTTATCAAGAATTGGTGCGTATGCACAAGGAGGAAGGGTTGAGCTTCAAGAATGTTGTTGTATTTTCTGTTTATGAGTTTTATCCATTGAAACAGGAGTCAAATAGCAATCTTAAATTACTTAAAGAAACTTTCCTTGATTTAGTAGATGTGGATTCTAAAAATATTTACTCGCCAAGTGGAGAAGTTAAGAAAGAAGAAATCCTAAACTTCTGCAAAGAGTATGAGTCTTTGATTCAAAAAGCAGGAGGTATTGACTATCTACTT
>JASLEN010000497.1 GCA_030151105.1 Dysgonomonas sp. | reverse complement strand
TGGCATATCGTCGGAACAAGACCAAGCGGATACGGTAAGCAATACTACGGATAATATATAAATATAATGTTTCATTTTCTATTCTTTTATTTTTTTATAAATCAATATCTACTTACCATCCTGGGTTTTGTATCCATTTCTGTCCAGTAAGCGCTATTTGTCTTTCTTGAATAGGCAGTAGGTAGTCTCTGTCTAAATTAAAGCCTAATCCCTTTGGTAATTGTTTTTTGTAGGGAGCTATATATCTTTTAGTGTCGCTACTAGTGCCAGATAACCAGATGTTTATTTTCTTTTCATCAGATGTAATTGCATCATAATAGAGTAAACCTCCATTTTGCTCAAAAAATCCACCTACTGCATTTGCCACTTCCATATCGCTACCTACAAATAGGGCTCCCATAGGGTGCTTGCCAGTGAGTAGCACATCTGCTGCTGCCCAACGCATAATATCTTCGGTGCGCCTGCCTTCGCAAGCTAGTTCGATGCGACGTTCGCGGCGAACGACCTGAATTTCTTTTGCTAAATCTCTGAATGGATAATCGGCAGCAGTATTATATTCTCTATCAAAATCTATGGCTGGCATTCCTGCTCTGTCTCTCAATGGTTGTAGAGTTTGTATTATTTCTGCTCTATTACCTCCCAATTCAGCGATGGCTTCGGCATAGTTTAAGAGAACTTCTGCATATCTAAACTGTATGGCAGGGGCTTCGCTCTTGTATTCTCCTGTAACAGCCTTAGTATTGTCTTTTTCAATATATTTGAGCATCGAAAAGCCTGTGGTATTTCTGTTGAAGCCTGATATGTTGATTGGAGGAAAAAGTGGCATATAAATATTAGTGCTAGACTCAGGTTTCAATCTAATACCAGGAGCAGCTACCGTTTGGCTCAAGCGAGGATCTCTTAGAGTAGGGGATAGCTCCAATCCATAGGTCTTCTGAGCATTCTCTCTTTCTATACCTTCAAAGATACGTCCATCAATAGTTAGATAGTCATCAACTAACGAAAGTGTGATGCCTATATCGCCTCCGCCATTATTCAGATAGCGAGTTACGCTATGTCCTATTCCATCGTCACTATCGTACTTTTTCCATAGCATGACTTCTGGATTGCTGGATAGATTGAGGTTGATGAATAGCTCCTGATAGTCGCTTAGCGGATTTCCTGTGGAGTATATGTTCCATCTTTTACTATCTATAACAGCTTTAGCAGCATCACGGGCTTGTTCAAAGTATTGCTTTATTTTCTCATTAGTGATTTCCTTGCTAAAAAACTTGCTGTTTTTTGCTTTATGGTATTTTTGCCATGTGGCCTCATAGAGTGCTATTTGAGATTTGAGCGTATAGGCTACATCCTTGTGAACACGCATGGTGGCACTGTTCTTTTGTGGAGCAAGATAGTCAATTGCTCTGTCCAAATCGGCAAGGATGGAGTCTGTAACAAGTACTCGAGAATCTCTTTCAACTTTCATCGCCTCCTGATCCATTGGTAGCACCTTGTTGACCCAAGTCACATCTCCCCAATTTCGTACCATTTGCGAATAGTAGAGCGCTCTAAAAAAGTAGGCTTCACCAAGCAAATTATTAATCGTAGATTGATTACCTTTTATATTTATTCTGTGCTCCAATAGATAATTGATGGAGCGAATATGTGTATATTGTGATAGAGATGAAGCTGACGACAAGGAGCTTGTGCCTGCAATACGTGACACAGCTGCCGAACCAGCAATGTTATCTCCTACCTGATCATCGAAGGCTATACCACCTCCTGCAACTCCTCCTGGATGGACACGGAAGGCTGTATTGTAGAATTGATTAAGATATAGTTCTACTTCGTCGGTAGTTGTAAAGGGATTGGCAGTGGATAGATTGTCTAAAGGGTCTCTATCCAAGAAACTGTCATTACAGCTAACAAACAATAGGCTTGCTAGCAATGCGATGTATATTTTATATTTGAAATTCATAGTGTTTTAGATATTAGAAGTTTACAGAAAGACCAATAGAATATACCTTGTTGAGAGGATAGTTTTTACCTCCTTCGCCAAAGGCAAATGCACCTTCGGGGTCAAACATTTTTTTCATTGGTGTAAATGTTAGTAGATTCTCTCCTGAAAAATAGACAGATAGTTTGTTTAGTCGCATGTGATTTGTCCATGCTTTAGGTAGTTCGTAGCTCAAGGTTAAATTTTTGAGACGTATATATCTAGCATTCACAATGTATCTATCTACTGCTTGAGTCGTTTTGGCACTATATTGACCAATAGCTCCAGCAGAAGCAGAATATGGACGAGGATAGTATGAATTCGGGTTCGGATTTGGATCATCTGGTCCTCTCCAATAATCCATGTGCTCGTCAAAAACTGTGACTTGCGCAAATGAGCTTGACCCCCAGAAATAGACCGAACCTGTAGGGTTGTAGTCTCGCTTTGCTACTCCTTGCCATAGCATACTTAGGTTTAGACCTTTCCAGCCTATTGATCCGTTGATTGAGTATGCATATCTAGGGGTCGAATTGCCAATAACCTCCATATCGCCCATATCACCCAATTTATTGCCTCCTTTGTTTACCTTGCCATCTCCATTCAGATCTCGATATTTAACATCTCCTGGAGTCCATTTTTGCCCCGTTAGGTAAGTGTTGTCATGTGTAGCATTGTATTGGTCGGCTTCTTCTTGGGTTTGAATAATTCCGTCTGCTCTATAGCCCCATATTTCTCCTACTTTTTTGCCTACATACCATTTGCCAGCAGGATCGTCTGCTGTCGGGTTTTCATATGCTGTCACTTTAGCTGTATAGTCAGATATCATGAAACCAATGCTATAGTCTATTGACTTTTGGATCATACCTCTATAATTGAGAGTTAGTTCCCATCCTGTACTTCGCATATTGGCATTGTTGGCATTTGGGGCTGTGGTTCCAAACATGTCCGCATAGTCTGCTGATGGTCCTAGCATATCTTTGGTTGTTCTTCTAAACACTTCGAAGGTTCCTGTCAATTTATTATTCCACAAGGATGCATCCAGAGCTATATTAGTATTCTCCACCTTCTCCCATGTTGCATTCGCATTGATGGCTCCAGGAGCATTGATTATAATATCTCTGCCATTTTGGAAGTACCAATTACTTTGTGGTACTACATTCATCTGCTGAGCATAGGTATATAGACCAGCACCCGCTTGGTTTCCTAAACGACCATAAGATGCTCGCAACTTGAGGAGTGTGAGTGTTTGACGTGTAGATTTCATAAAAGCTTCATTGGCAATATTCCAACCTGCTGATACCGAGGGAAACCATCCCCATCTATTATCTTTGTGAAAACGAGATGAGCCGTCGTAGCGTACATTGGCTTCGAAGAGATAACGACTATCAAAATCGTAGTTTATACGTCCAAATGCACCTCTAGTAGCCCAGTGTGTGCGGCTTTCGGAAGGGATACGGTCGCCCGATCCAAGACTGATACCTGGACTATTGCTACTAAGCAAATCTTTGGTAACAGCTTTGAGCAGAGAATATCTACTAGCTTCTTGCTGAAACCCTACTAGAGCCACAAAGTTGTGTTTATTATCTAGTGTGAGCATGTAATTGGAGTACACATTGATACTATTGTATGTCGTAATTCCATTGGAACGGGTGAAACTTCCTTTTAGTGGAATACCCAGTTCTTGTCTATTACCCTTATAGGTCTCTCCATTTACTCCCACAATATCGGGAGCTATTGCTGTAGCCTCATAGTCAGTTGTTCCTCTTTTGTAATTGTAGTCTGCAAATATCCTCCAATCTTTGATTGGCTCTATTTCTACTCCAGTAAGAATATTTAGGTTTGAATTGTCTGTTTGGGCATTTGTTCCTGATTGAAGATATGGAACTTGTGAGAGTTCTGTGAAGTTTC
The DNA here is from genome assembly GCA_030151105.1 of Dysgonomonas sp. Classification (GTDB taxonomy): domain Bacteria; phylum Bacteroidota; class Bacteroidia; order Bacteroidales; family Dysgonomonadaceae; genus Dysgonomonas. Next base: position 311 of record JASLEN010000497.1, on the reverse strand, counting down.
CATACAAGTCGTAGGGAGACACAGTAGGACGAAAACGTGCTAAATTATGGAAAAACATTCCTTCATTAATAGCACCATCTCCAAACGGAGTTTTGTTTTTGGAGCGAGTAAACTTAGTATTAAGCTTTAATTTTAACCAGTCCGTTAATTTCGAACTTACGTTGGCATTCATTGTTGCCCTTTGGTAGTTAATGTCAGCATGTCTCAAAATACCTTCTTCATTGTATAAGCCTAGAGAGGTGTAATACTGTATCTTTTCCGAGCCTCCCGTAGCACTAAGGTTATGGCTGTGTTTGATAGCCGTTTGGTTG
>JASLEN010000198.1 GCA_030151105.1 Dysgonomonas sp. | reverse complement strand
GTTCTAATCCTTTTCAGATTATATTTTCTGTATAATTTCTTTCATAATAGTAGCCATTTTGGGTTGAGCTACTTTGGCAGCTTCTTGCACATCTTCGTGAGTAACCTCAACAATTTTGCCCAATACTCCTAAATCGCTAATGATAGAAAATGCAAGCACTTTCATTTTAGCATGGTTTGCTACAATCACTTCTGGCACGGTTGACATACCTACTGCATCTCCACCTATTACTTTGAAGTAGTTATACTCAGCAGGAGTTTCGAAAGTAGGGCCTGATGTACCTACATAGACACCGTGTTGAAGTTTAATATTGTTTTTGTGAGCTATGTCTAAAGCCATTTTTTGAAGTTCTTTGTCATAAGCCTCACTCATATCAGGAAAACGAGTTCCTAATTTTTCATCATTTTTTCCACGAAGAGGATGCTCTGGAAAATGATTGATATGGTCTGTGATCAACATTATGTCACCAATATCGAACGATCCGTTCAGTCCTCCAGAAGCATTAGATACAAATAGATATTTGATATCTAAAGCCTGAAAAACACGAACAGGGAAGGTTACTTCCTTCATGTCATAGCCCTCATAATAGTGAAAACGTCCTTGCATAGCCAAAACATTTTTGCCTGCTAGTTTTCCAAAGATCAGCTTTCCACTATGTCCCTCTACTGTAGAAACAGGAAAATTAGGGATTTGCTCGTAAGGAATTTCTTGCTTGTCTGTTATCTCGTGTACCAGTTCTCCTAGCCCTGTACCAAGTATAATTGCTACATTGGGAATATTGCCAACTTGCTTCTTAATAAAGCTAGCTGTTTCTTCTATTTTCTTCAACATGATCTATAATTCTTTGGTTAAATTCTATTTGATGTTTTGATTCAAGAAACGATACTTCGATAGGGATATAGTAGAAATATGGCTTCAAATCGTCAGCTATACTTTTCAGTAATTTCAGTCGCCCAGCATCTTTTTCGGTTACTACTATTATCTTATTTTCCGATTTTATTTTCTTAAATCTCGCTGCTATATGCTTTATATCCTTTTTTGTAAAAGTATAATGATCTCCATAGGTTATGCTATCTAGTTCTTTAGCATAGCCTTCCAATTCCTTCATTAGTGGCTTAGGAGATGCTATTCCTGTAACTAACAAGATAGACTTTTCTCTCAAATTTTGCAAGCTCAGACTTTCTTTATTTGCTTCGCTAAATAGGGGAATAAGCTTTTTGTAAGCAAAATTTGTATAGAATAAACCTTGGAAAGGGTAAGGGTCTATATCATGCGAAATGATTCTATAGTCGATTGGTTGAAGATCGCTAGGACATTTTGTGATAATGATATCCGATGCAAATCGTAAATAGTGAGCAGGCTCACGTAACCTTCCTGCTGGCAATAATCTATCTTCATAGACTGGTCTATTGAAGTCAGAAAGAATAATGACATACGAAGGACATACGTAGCGATGTTGAAAACCATCATCCAATATTATAACATCGGGTGGAGTTTCGAGAGCTAAAAGTGTTTCTACACCTCTGCATCTATTTCTATCTACAGCCACCATTACCTCTGGAAACTTTTGTTTAATTTGATAAGGTTCGTCTCCAATTTCTCTACTTGTGCTTTCTATTGTAGAAAGAATAAAGCCATTTGTTCTGCGCTTATATCCCCTACTCAACACAGCTACTTTATAATCATCCTTCAAAAGATTGATTAAATATTCTGTGTGCGGAGTTTTTCCCGTACCTCCAACACTAATATTGCCCACACAGATAATAGGAACATCATATTTCTTTTGTTTATAGATGCCCCATTTAAAAAATTTATTCCTAAAGTAGATGATTAGCCCATAGAACCAAGAGAGTGGTATAAGCCATCTATAGATGCGTACGGGTTTATGTAAAAGCATAGTCAGAGTCTTTTCTTATTCAATATTATAGTCATAGGGCATACGTGCTTGCAAATAATCTTGCTGATTAATCTCTCTTATTGCTTCAAATGCCTGGTAATTAATGCCAAGATAATCTTTTACAATTTGCGATGCAAACTCATCTTTCTTTGTTTGGAAAAATGCTTCGAAAAAATCAATCTGTTTTGGATAGCTTACCGTCGAAAAATCGTCCAACTCAGCTAATATTGAGGCTTCAGCAATAGCATCATCTATACCACCAATAGCATCTACGAGACCTATCTCTACCGCCTGATTTCCTGTCCATACCCTACCCTGCCCTATAGCATTGATAGAGTCAGTAGAAATGCCTCTACCTTCTGCACATCTTTTAAGAAATAAGTCATAGCCTCTTTCAACATAATTTTGAACTATTAACTTTTCTTCATTTCTCATAGGACGAGTAATATCACCAAAATCGGCAAGTTTATGTGTCTTCACATTATCAAAAGAAACCCCTATTTTGTTGACCAAACCTTCAACATTCGGAAACATTCCAAAGATACCTATCGAACCCGTAATAGTATTGGGTTGCGCATAGATTGTGGTCGCATTAGCAGCTATATAGTATCCTCCAGATGCTGCTACATCTCCCATCGATACAACGACAGGTTTAACGGCTTTGAGATCCGTTACAGCTTTCCAAATCTGCTCTGATGCAAATGCACTTCCTCCAGGCGAATTGATACGAAGAACTACAGCTTTTATTTTTTTATCATCCTTCAATCTTTCGAGTTCTTTTATATATCGTTTATCAGTGATACCCTCTCTCCCACTACCTGAAGTAATAGAACCTTCGGCATAGAGAATACCTATCAAATCACCTTTAGCTTTGGCTGTATTAGAAAAAGCACTTGCTATATTGGATGGAGACGGCAAATTTACTCTAGTAGAATGCTTTACTCCCATCAAATCCTTTATATGTTTTTGCACGTCTGTTTCGTACATCAATTTATCTACCAACTTATTTTCTAAAGCATATTCTGCACCACGCAATGCTGGAGAATAGTCTGCAATCTCATTCAATTTTTCAACCGATATTTCTCTTGATTCGGAAATACCCTCAGCCAAAGTTTTCCACATATCATTGATATAAGACGAAACCTGTTCCTTATTTGGTTCGCTCATCTCAGTATTGATATAAGGCTCTACGGCAGATTTAAATGTTCCTACTTTAAAAATCTGCATTTCTACACCTATATTTTCTAACAAACCTTTATAGAACATAGGAGAAGAAGAATAACCATGAATATCTAAACTACCTTCGGGATTGAGTATTACTTCATCAGCAACGGACATCAGATAATAACAACCTTGTGTATAGTAATCACCATAAGCAATCACAAATTTATCAGACTCTTCTTTGAAACTGATTAATGCATCTCTCACTTCTTTCAACGAAGCACTTGATGCAGAAAGCACACCTGCGTTTATATATATACCTTTGATTTTATTATCGTATTTAGCTATATCAATAGCATTCAAAATATCTATTAAAGCAATTTTAGATTCTGAAGAACCACTAAACAATTCCATCAAAGGATTCCGCTCTACCCTATCCGACATAATTCCTGATAGTTGAATTTGAAGAACAGAGTTTTTCTTGAGCACATATTTTTCCTCACCATCGAATGATGAAGAAGTGAAAACCATCATAAACATCATGAATATGAAGAATAATACACCTAAGACCAAACCACAGCCTATAATGGATGCTAAAAGACTCTTAAAAAAGCTTTTCATGCTTTATCAGTTTTGTTAATTGTAGAAACAAATATATGGATTAAAAAACTGAAAGCATAGGAGATAGTCTAAATATATTCACAAAATATAGAAAGCAAATTCTATCTGGAGGCTTATAGAGTATATTATTTAGGAAAAAGGAAAAAAAGACGAGAAAATTGATACAATATATCCACTATTTTTTGTATCTTGAATATAACACATTCGTCGAAAGATGCGCTATTTTAGACTTATCAACACTTGTTACTATCCTATGAAAAAGGTGTTGAATAGTTGTTGATAATTGTTGATGAAAAAACAACAATTAAATTTTGAATCAAACTTATCTCACTCATATATAAAATCTCTTTAAGAAGTCAACAATAAGTTACAAAATCTTATACCAGACTTATCATATACTTATCAACATCTATTGTGGAAACAATAACTCTCAAACTTATTAACAGACCCCGATGTTAACAGCTTTTTAATAGAAAAATAGTAGCCCTTATATACAATACATTAGCTACTTTTGTAACTGTTGATAAGTGTAAATAAATGTTCACAAAATCTTAATATCGAAAATAGCAAGAAAAGCGATGAAATGGGATAAACACAATCAACAGTCTATTATTATCACCATTTTGGAGTTTTAAATTTTAAAAAGAAAAGTATATAAATAATAATTAAGTTTTTGATAACAACTTGAAATTTGGAAAATGAGACGAATCTTTATATCCTTATCAGTTCTGTTGAATATATTTTTAGTAGTATTTCTGCTTTATAATTGGTATTTGTCTAATGCTAAATCAGATTACTTTGATTTTATGGTTCCTACTTACGAAAAACGTCTTCCTATTGAGAATGGACAAGCTAGAATTTGTCTAGTTGGCAATTCGATAACAGCTAATTGGCAGAACCTGAGACCTAGTTTTTTCGATAAAAACGGCTTTATAAATAGGGGAGTAGGAGGACATTCGAGTAGTCAGATACTTCTTCGTTTCCAAAAGGATGTTATTACTGCCAATCCTACTCTTGTGGTCTTAAATACAGGTATCAATGATATAGCTAAATCGGATGGTTTCTACAATGAGGAGTTCACCCTACAAAATATTCAGTCTATTATTGATATTTGCAAAGCCAGAAATATCAATCTTATTCTATCATCGGTGCTTCCAGCAACAGAAATTAGTATCAATAGAGTTACAAAACTGAGAGATATACAGTCTGTAATTATAAGACTAAATCAGAGAATACAATTTTTAGCTGCGAATAATGGTTTAAAGTACATTGATTATCACACTCATTTGCAAAACGAGGATGGTACTTTCAATAATAAATATAACTTTGATGGTGTGCATCCGAATGAAGAAGGATATCTAATTATGGAACAGATATTATTGGATGCTGTGAAAGAAATAAACTAACTAAAACATAAATTTGATGAAACGTTTAAGCGTACTTTTTGTGCTATTAATGACTTTTATAGTCTATTCTAATGCTCAAATATATATTGATAATCAAGGTAATGTATATGATCAGAGCAATACAATGAAACAAAATAATCAAGTACAGAAGCCTGCCCCTAAACCTAAGAATAATTCTGGTTTTGACAAGCGAAATTTAGAATTTGGAGGATCCTTAGGACTACAGTTTGGCAGTTATACCTCAGTCAATATATCTCCTCAAGTAGGATATCGTTTTTCTAATTATTTTTCTGCAGGAGCTGGGATAGGGTATAGCTATTTTAAAGATGATTGGAGAAATTATGATACAAAATACGATGTAAAGGAGCATTTTGCGAGTTTCAATCTTTATGGAAATCTATATCCAACGAGTTTTCTAGTTGTTTCTGTCAAACCAGAAATAAGCAGAATGTGGCAAACAATAGAATATGGACGTTCTAAGGATACTTATAGCAAGTTTGTACCCTCTCTAGTAGTTGGAGGCGGTGTTCGTTTTGGACCATTGATGGCTCAAATCAAGTACGATGTCATTCAAGATGATTATTCACCTTACGGAAATTCTATATTTTACTCTATAGGTTATACTTTTGGATTCTAAGATTTAATGAACCACTATTTAAACTCGAAGTGACATGAAAAAAGCTGTCTTATTTATTCTTTTCCTTTCATTCTTTGCAATGGATGCAAGTAGTCAAAAATTTAATGATCTAATAAATTTAAAGCGTTATTCTGAAGCAAATAAACAAGTCTCAAGATCTACAGCTAACGACAAACGTATTGTTTTTATAGGTAATTCTATAACAGAAGGTTGGACAAGAATTCGTCCACAATTTTTCGCTGATCATAATTTTATAGGAAGAGGAATAAGCGGTCAAACGAGTCCACAGCTTTTAGCTCGCTTCCGTAGTGATGTAGTAGAGCTAAACCCTTATGCAGTTATTATTAATGTGGGAACAAACGATATAGCTGAAAATACAGGAGCTTATGATCAGAATTTTACTCTTGGTAATATAAAGTCAATGGCTGAAATAGCTAAGGCAAACAATATTCAGGTTATTTTATCATCGGTATTGCCTGCATCCAAATTCGGTTGGATACCGACTATCACCGATTCTGTGGAGAAAATAGAGGCTCTGAATAGAGAAATAAAGAAGTATGCAGTAGCTAATAATTTTCTCTATATTGACTATCACACTCCGTTAAAAGATGATGAAGGAGGTCTCAAAAGTCATTTTGGACATGATGGTGTACATCCTAATGCTGAGTGTTACGAATTGATGGAATCTATTGTATTAGAAACTATCGGCATAGGAGTAAAATAGATTCTATTCATAATTAAGGATATATCAAAAAGGCTAGACATTATTCTAGTCTTTTTTGTTTGATTATCATTTTTCCTATATCCTACTTATTTTGATTATCTTTGCAAAAAATAATAAAACTATAAATAGAATATAATGGCATTACAATGTGGTATAGTAGGATTACCAAATGTGGGTAAATCTACAC
>JASLEN010000157.1 GCA_030151105.1 Dysgonomonas sp. | reverse complement strand
TCGGTTGTAGAAATTTCCAAAGCAGTCACTTGGCCTACGATCTGCGCATTGACGCGTGCCGTAGAAAAAGATATAGATGTAGCCGCAGAGGCGCTTCAATATGCAAAAAAGAAACGCATCCATACAGGGATAGGAACATCTGAGTTCCATATTCGCCATAAATTTAACTCTACACAAGACGAAATTATAGAACGTGCAAAAGCTGCCGTAAAATATGCAAAGCGCTATGTAGAGGATGTAGAGTTCTATGCAGAAGATGCTGGACGTACAGACAATGAATACCTAGCTCGTGTAGTGCAAGCTGTTATTGATGCAGGTGCTACGGTAGTTAATATTCCTGATACGAATGGATATTGCTTGCCAACTGAATACGGCGCAAAAATAAAATACTTGATGGAAAATGTGAACATGAAGAATGCAATTCTTTCTACACATTGTCACCAAGACTTGGGAATGGCAACTGCAAACTCTATGATGGGAGTTATCAATGGTGCTCGACAAGTGGAAGTAACCATCAATGGAATTGGAGAACGTGCTGGAAACACTTCGCTAGAAGAAGTGGTGATGGCAATTCATAGCCACAAAGAATTGAAAATAGAAACTAACATCAACACGACTAAAATATATCCTATAAGTCGCATGGTTTCTAGCTTGATGAATATGCCTATACAACCAAACAAGGCTATTGTTGGACGAAATGCTTTTGCACACTCGTCTGGAATCCATCAAGATGGAGTTTTGAAAAATCCTTCAACTTATGAGATTATCAATCCTAAGGATGTAGGTATAGATGACAATGCGATTGTATTGACAGCCAGAAGTGGACGTGCTGCGTTAAGAAATCGCCTAGAAATTTTGGGTGTTACAGTAAACGAGCAAGAATTAGATAAAATCTACGAACAATTCTTGAACTTAGCAGATAGCAAAAAAGACATCACGGATGAGGATGTTATGATTCTTGCAGGAAAAGAAACTTCAGCTATGAATCGTATCAAATTGGACTACTTGCAAGTTACCTCTGGTGTTGGCATCCGCAATGTAGCTGTTGTGGGATTGGATATTGCAGGTGAAAAATTTGAAGCATCGGCATCTGGTAACGGACCTGTGGATGCATCTATTAGTGCCATCAAACAGATTATCCGCCGCCAGATGGTGATTCAAGAATTCTTGATACAGGCTATAAATAAGGGAAGTGACGATATGGGTAAAGTCCATATGCAGCTAGAATATGAAGGAATTAACTATTATGGGTTCTCTGCAAATACAGATATCGTTACAGCATCGGCTGAGGCATTTATCAATGCAGTCAATAAATTTGTAATCAACTAAAAGCCCTAGAAAAGTAAAATAAGCGAATGGCTACAAAGACAAAAAAGTACGAATATTTAGATAGTATGCGAGGTATCGCAATCCTATTGGTAGTACTTGGACATGTGGGAAATATGATTGGAGAGCAAGCCTATGCTTACTTTCCGTCATTTCTTCAACAGTTTATATATAATGGACACCTTGGAGTACAGATGTTCTTTGTGGTCAGTGCCTTTACGCTGATGATGTCTTACGAAAATAGATTAGGTGAAACGCAGGCTACTAAAAAGTTCTTTATTAGACGCTTCTTTCGCATTGCACCAATGTATTATCTGGCAATTATAGTAACAACATTGCAGATGATAGATTTCAACTTTTCTAATTTTGATTGGAATACATTTCACAAGACAGCACTCGTTACCAATGCTTTGTTTATAAACGCTTTGTCGCCCTCTACAATCAATAACTTTGTGATTGGAGGTTGGTCAATATCAGTAGAATTTATTTTCTACTTTATGCTACCATTTATATGTATGAAGATTAAGTCGATGAATGGTTTCATCACTTTCACATTACTCACATTGCTTCTCTCCTCTCTCCTACTTTTCCTATTGAAAGGAACGGCAGTCGATGGTAATGAGTTTTTGAGATACTATTTCTTCAATCATTTACCAGTCTTTGGATTGGGCATGACAGCTTATTGGATAAATAAAGAGGGCAAAAATGCTATTGTTAAACCAAAAGTTTTGTTACTTCTACTAACTACTATTTTTGTCTATTGCTTTGTAGAACTACCATATGCATTTCTATATAGCTTAGTCTATTATATGATATTAATAGTGCAAAGTAGAAAGGAGTATTCATTCTTGAGCAACAAAGTATTTGCCGAAATAGGAAAGGTGAGTTTTAGCATCTACTTGGTACATTTTGCTTTGATGGATTTGATTGGCAGATGGGATATGCTGAGATTTATTGAAATTAATAATACATTCTCAGCTTATGGTAACTTCATTCTGTTATTCATTATCCTCACAGCAGCAAGCTATTTAATTTCATGTCTTACCTATAAGTTTATAGAAGTGAAAGGACAAAACATAGGAAGAGCTATCATAAAGAAAATGAACTAGAAAAACATTTCATTAAAACTAAAAAACATAAATTCTTAATTATATAATATGAAAACTTTATTTGATAAAATATGGGACGCCCATGTTGTCACATCTGTACAAGATGGACCAACACAGTTGTATATCGACAGACATTTTTGTCATGAGGTAACTAGCCCTCAAGCTTTCAACGGACTACGTGCAAGAGGTTTGCAAGTGCTTCGTCCAGACAAAACGACGATTACTGCCGATCACAATACCCCAACCATCAATCAAGACCAACCTGTGAAGGATGATATTTCTAGAAACCAACTAGATACTCTATCCAAAAACGCGAAGGATTTTGGTATTGCTCAATACTATCCGCTAGGGCACAAAAAGAATGGAGTTGTTCATATTATAGGTCCTGAAAATGGATATACACACCCAGGTATGACCATCGTTTGTGGAGATAGCCATACTTCTACGCATGGAGCATTTGGCTCTATTGCTTTCGGAATTGGGACAAGCGAAGTAGAGATGGTTTTGGCATCACAATGCGTATTGCAAACTCGCCCAAAAACGATGCGAATCAACTATACAGGAAAATTAGGAAAAGGCGTAACAGCAAAAGATCTTGCACTATATACCATTGCAAAACTAACTACAAGTGGTGCAACTGGCTATTTTGTGGAATATGCGGGTGAAGCAATTCGCAACCTAACAATGGAAGGGCGTATGACTGTATGCAATCTTAGTATTGAGATGGGTGCTCGTGGTGGATTGATTGCTCCTGACCAAACTACTTTTGACTATGTAGAAGGACGTGAATATGCTCCAAAAGGTGAAGAGTGGAACAAAGCTCTTGCGTATTGGAAGACTTTGAAATCGGATGAAGGTGCAACTTTTGACAAAGAGTTGACATTTGATGCTGGCGACATTAAGCCAATGATAACTTATGGAACAAACCCAGGAATGGGTCTTGCTATAGATGGAACAATTCCAACATTGAACGAAATAGACCAAGCTGGACAAATCTCTTTCGAAAAGTCTTTGGCTTATATGGGATTCAATGCGGGAGACAAGATGGAAGGCAAAACAGTTGACTATGTCTTTCTGGGAAGCTGTACAAATGGACGTATCGAAGATTTTAGAGTATTCGCTGAATTTGTGAAAGGAAAGAAAAAAGCAGACAATATTACTGCATGGTTGGTTCCAGGTAGTTGGATGGTAGAAAAACAAATCAGAGAAGAAGGTCTTTTGGATATTCTTACAGATGCTGGTTTTGAGCTTCGTCAGCCAGGATGCTCGGCTTGTTTGGCTATGAATGATGACAAAGTTCCTGCGGGTAAATATGCAGTTTCTACTTCAAACAGAAACTTTGAAGGACGTCAAGGTCCTGGCGCACGCACAATACTTGCTGGCCCATTGGTAGCAGCAGCAGCAGCGGTAACTGGTAAAATTACAGACCCAAGAAGTATCTAAGTTCAATCCCTTAAAAAAGAAAAATCGTGGAAAAATTTACAACAATAACATCAACATATGTTCCACTTCCGATAGAGAATGTGGATACTGACCAAATAATACCTGCTCGTTTTTTGAAAGCAACTACACGAGATGGCTTTGGAGATAATCTATTCGCTGATTGGCGTTACAACAAAGATGGAAGTCCTAAAGCAGACTTTGTATTAAACAATTCAACTTATAGCGGAAACATACTTGTAGCTGGCAAAAATTTTGGTAGTGGATCGAGTCGTGAGCATGCTGCATGGGCAATTGGTGGATATGGTTTCAAAGCTGTTGTTTCTAGTTTCTTTGCTGATATCTTTAGAAACAATGCGT
>JASLEN010000127.1 GCA_030151105.1 Dysgonomonas sp. | reverse complement strand
CAAAGAGGTCTATACTCTAGTTTATCAATATAAGTTTCGCTTTTCGTCATTCATGTCAGCTTTCAAATTTTTCCAAAACTATGCATTGAGAGATGATAGTGGTGAAAAATTCTTAGAAAGATATGAAGATAGAGTTGCCTGTCTGGCACTTTATCTTGCTCGTGGCGATGTAAAACAAGCCATCAAATATGCAAAACTGTTTATCAACCAAGAGTATCAGCCAGCAACACCAACATTCTTAAATGGAGGAAAACGCAGATCTGGAGAATTGGTTTCGTGCTTCCTCGACGAAATTGACGATAGCTTAAATGCCATAGGATATGCAATAAACTCATCTATGAAACTCTCGTCTATTGGTGGAGGTGTTGCTCTCAACTTGTCAAAATTGAGAGGACGTTCTGAAGCAATCAAAGGAGTAGAAGGGCGTGCAAGCGGCGTATTACCCATTATGAAACTTTTGGAAGATGTATTTTCGTACGCTAATCAGCTAGGTCAACGTCCAGGAGCAGGCGCAGCTTATCTCAACATTTTCCATTCAGATATTGAAGAGTTTTTGGATTGTAAAAAAATAAATGTAGATGAAAAAGTTCGCATCAAATCTCTCTCAATTGGAGTTATTGTTCCAGATAAATTTATGGAACTTGCCGAGAAAGATGAGCCGTTCTACATTTTCCATCCTCACACTGTCTATCGAGCTTATGGGCAGCATTTGGATGATATGGATATGAATTCGATGTACCTAGAGTTAGTAAATAATCCGAAGGTGAAAAAGAAAAAATTGAGCGCTCGTGTTCTGCTAGTCAAAATTGCTCAAACACAAAAGGAAAGTGGATACCCGTATCTGTTCTTTAAGGACAATGCCAATAGAGAGCATGCTTTGAAAGACGTAGGCGAAGTTAAATTTAGCAATCTATGTACAGAAATCATGCAGCTTTCGGAAGTCTCGACGATAAATGATTACTATGAAGAGGACGAAATAAGAAGAGGTATTTCCTGCAATCTAGGCTCGTTGAACATTGCTACTGTAATGGAAGGCAAGCAGATTAAAGAATCCGTTTCGGCAGCTATGGACACTCTAACGGTTGTGTCTGACATATCAGATATTGCTGTTGTACCATCTATCAAAAAAGCAAACGAAGAATTGCATAGTGTAGGGCTAGGAGCAATGAATCTACATGGCTTTTTCGCTAAAAACTTCATTTCGTATGAAAGCAAAGAGGCTCTTGATTTTTGCAATGTATTCTTTATGATGATGAATTTCTATTCCTTGGAGCGTTCAATGGAGATAGCTCGTGATAGAAAAGAAGCTTTCAAAGACTTTGATAAATCAGAATATGCAAAAGGCACCTATTTTGAAAAATATATTTCTCAAGATTTTCTTCCCCAAACAGACAAGGTGAAAACCATCTTTGAAGGGATAAGCATTCCTACACAAAAAGAATGGGCTGAGCTGAAAAAGCAGGTGATAAAGTTTGGAGTCTATCATGCTTATCGAATGGCAATTGCACCCAACCAATCTACATCTTACATTATGAACTCAACCGCTTCAGTAATGCCAATAGTAGATACAATAGAGGTTCGAGAATATGGAGACAGTACGACATTCTACCCTATGCCTTATTTGACTAATGATAATTTCTTCTTTTATAAATCTGCTTACGACATGGATCAAATGAAGGTCATGAAATTAATTTCTGTTATCCAGCGACATGTGGATCAGGGTATATCAACGATCCTACATACTAAGAGTAGCGACACTACACGAGACCTGGCTCGCTACTATATCTATGCACATAAAGTAGGGTTGAAATCGCTATACTATACACGAACACGTAAAGGCTTGATAGAGGAGTGCGTTTCGTGCTCGGTATAATTTATAAAAAGAATAAAGATGAGAACAAATAAGAATAAACAATTCAAGGCTGTTAACTGGAATACTCCAGAGAATGACTATGTGGAAATGTTTTGGGAGCAAAACTTAAAACAATTTTGGATAGATACCGAGTACATTCCCTCCAAAGATATTGACTCATGGAAATCACTTTCACCACAAATGAAAGAGGCTTATAAAAAAGCATTAGGTGGGTTAACTCTCTTAGACACCATTCAGAGTCACACTGGAATGCCCAAAGCCATAGATCATATCGAGGGATTACAAAATAAATCAGTGCTTTCGTATATGTGTATGATGGAATCTATCCATGCAAAATCATATTCTACTATTTTTACAACGGTAGCAAACACTGCCGAAATAGATGAAATATTTGAATGGGCATCTACCAACGAACAACTGCAGTACAAGGCAGATAAAATAGATTCCAACTATCGTAAATTGGATAATGCGAATGCTACGGATGAAGAAATCTATATGGCGTTAGCATCATCTGTGATGCTAGAGACGTTCCTTTTTTATAGTGGTTTTTTTCTCCCACTTTGGTTGGCTGGACAGGGCCAGATGGTTGCTAGTTGCGATATTATAAAAAAAATTATTGCAGACGAATCTATCCATGGAGTCTTTGTAGGACTCTTGGCTCAAGAGATTTATAATAAGTTTGAAGGAAAAAAGAAAATCCAAATCAAAGCTAATTTGATGACATTGATGAACCAGCTCTACGAAAATGAACTGAAATACACAGACCATGTCTATACTGATGTTGGTTTGACAGCCGATGTGAAAGAGTATATCCGCTACAATGGCAACAAGGCGATGATGAATCTTGGCTTCGACCCTATTTTTGAAATCAATGAAGTCAACCCCATCGTTTTGAATGGTTTGAATGTAGAAACTACTCAACATGATTTTTTCTCTAAAAAGTCAACTAATTATGAGAAAACATTAGAGGTAGTACACCTACATGACAATGACTTTGAAATGGAAAAAGAGTTGAAGATAGAGATATAAATACTACGATGTTTGGTTGAGGAATACTATTTTCACAAAAGCTCTACTTCTTAAATTAAAAAAAGAGTGTGCAGATAAACACCTACACACTCTATATAAAGCTTATTGTATTTTATGAATACTACTTATTTTTTGCGAGAAAAGAGTCTAAATAGCTCTCCGAACCATAATACAAATGATGTACCTCCTATGATAATACCCCAGTCTCTCAATTCTAATGGTACAGTTCTGAACACATCACCACCAACTTCCACAATCAATACTTGACCGAGAAGAATTACTAAAGCCACAATCATAAATCCTTTAGAGCCTTTCATATTATTGAATGCTGATTTCCCTGTTTGGAAAGCTTTAGCATTAAACATGTTCCAAAGTTGCAACATTACAAACGTAGTAAAGAAGAATGACAATGAGTATGGAACTCTATCTGCTGCATCTATGTGACTAAAAATAGTCGCCAAACACTCTTGATTATTGAATGAGAACAACATAACAAGTAACAACACTACAAATGACAAGCCTACAAATAGAATATGATTTCTCATAGCAGGATTAATAATAAATGCCTTATTATTACGAGGTTTCTCCAACATCACATTAGCATTAGGTGGAAGTGA
>JASLEN010000084.1 GCA_030151105.1 Dysgonomonas sp. | reverse complement strand
ATGGTGATGATAAAAATTGGGGAGCCTTCACTAAAGATCTCTTTGAGGTGGCATTACAAAATACTGATGTAGTAGTACAACCTAGACAAAACAATACATGGGGAGCTCTCAGTCTCGATCACATGTATGAGTTTATGGGAGGAATCAACCTATCGGTACGTCATGTTACGGGTAAAGAACCTGATACTTATTTGGCTGATTACAGAAATCGGAATCGTATAAGAATGCAAGAACTACGTGAAGCGATAGAAGTTGAAAGTAGAACAACGATCTTAAATCCAACCTATATCAAAGAAAAGATGAAAGGAAGTAGCTCTTCTGCCGATGTATTTGCCACAACCTTACGCAACACCTATGCTTGGAATGTGATGAAGCCAGATGTAATAGATAATGAACTGTGGGATGAAGTGTACAGTATTTATGTAAAAGATGAACAACAGTTGGGCATTCACCACTTTTTTGAAACCGAAAGTCCTGCTTCTCTACAAGAAATAACAGCTGTAATGCTAGAAACTGCCCGTAAGGGAATGTGGAAAGCTAATGAACAACAACTAGAGAGTATTGCACAACTTCATGTAGATTTGGTAAAAGCACATGGAGCTAGTGGCTCTGACTTCACATTAGACAATGTCAAACTGCAAAAGTTTATTGCCACAAAAGTACAAGCAACAGATGGTGCAGCCTACAATAAGCAAATAGCTCAAGTGCTACAATCGGCTACAGAATTTGAACACCAAGTAAAAGACGGAATGGTACTAAAGAGAGATCAGCTAGGTGAAGTGCCGCAAAGCAAAGATGCTGCAGACAACAGAATTGTAGTGGTAGGCATTACCCTTATTCTATTTATTGTATTGTTATTCATTTTAAAGAGAAAAAGAAAATAATTAAGGAACATTCAACAAAGCAATATTATACTGTTTTTCAACAGAATACAAGAGTACATTTTTTCACTTAAGTATCAATAATTATAAAATTCAAGCATAAGTAACAAATGCGACATTTATTCTCGTTAAAATTTCGTATAGAGTTGTTTTTCAAAAGAGTAAGTCACTACAAATCATTAGAAGATAGCTAAAAAACCTCAAAAATAGGTATTGTAGCTATCAGTGTCATAGAATATCTTTGTTGCGCATTAATAATAACTAACAGATAATAAAAATGACAAAAATTAAATTAGGGCTACTTATACTTTGTGGAATATTATTCCTGAGCTCTTGTAGTAGCGACGATGATGATCCTCAACCAACAGCTCCAGGTAGTGTGGAAACAGTAGAATTCTTGGACGTAAAATCATATACCGAATGGGTATATTTTTCATTTGAAAAGAAATCAGTTGTAACAGTTACAGATTTTGCCAATGACCTAAATTGGGATATCGCTTTTCACCGAGGAGATGTTCGTCTAAATGGAGGCAAATCAGGGAAGGGGAAAGGAGCCGTAGTACAAACAGCCTACAAAAACTGGAATGATGTAAAAGAAGCTCCAAAAAGTGGATATGTGAATGACGAAATTGGTACTATTACAACAGCATTTACGGGACAAGGAATTACAACCGAAGATCAACCTTTTTCTCAACTATTATCTGGATGGCTTACAGTAGATACTAGCAACCCTCCTCCTAAATATACCATTAATGAGCATATTTATGTTGTTAAATCTGCTAAAGGAAACTATGTGAAGCTATCGCTATATGATAACAAAAATGAAAAGAATGCTGCAGGATATGTAAGCTTCAAATATCAACACAATGACAATGGGGTTACTGATTTTTAACCAGAATGGGTTAAAAACAAGATAATAAGACATCAAAGTAAATGTTGGGAATTTAATTTCCAGCATTTTCTTCTGTAGAATGCAATCCTGCATTCTAATACTATAATTAGACATTTAGCATATAAATTTCAGTTCTCTGGACTGGAAAGGGGCATCGTATGCCTATAGACAAATAATATTATGAGATATTTTACATTATT
Organism: Dysgonomonas sp.; assembly: GCA_030151105.1. Lineage (GTDB taxonomy): Bacteria > Bacteroidota > Bacteroidia > Bacteroidales > Dysgonomonadaceae > Dysgonomonas. The sequence continues at coordinate 1,357 of JASLEN010000084.1, read as the reverse complement.
ATCATTTTTCTTAATAGTGATCTCTGCCTATTCTAACACCTATTCTATCAAGGGAAAAGTTCTAGATTGCAACACAAATGAAGAAGTTTTGACAGCTACAATCAGCCTGAAAGAGTCTCAGAAAGCTGCATTCATAGAACGTGATGGATATTTTTATCTCTCAAACTTGAATAGAGGCAAAAACATCTTGCAGGTATCTGCTCTAGGATATGAAGAAAAGCAAGTAGAGATTGATATAACCCAAATGAAAGATGAACTTTTAATTCGTCTTTGTCCCAAGACTGTAGATTTAGATCAAGTCGTAGTCTCAGGCACACGTACAGAACGTTTATTAAAAAACTCTCCCATCACAATACAAGTTGTTTCATCCAAAACAATTGAAAAAGCTCAAGTAGCCAACTTGCGAGATTTGCTAGAACATGAGTTGCCAGGCATCAATTTTACAAACAATGGTGGTCATTCCAATATAAATATGTTGGGCTTTGGAGGAAAATACATACTATTTCTAGTCAATGGAGAACGGATGGCTGGAGAAACTTTCGACAATGTGGACTACAACCGCATTGATATGGACAATGTGGAGCGAATAGAGATAATGAAAGGAGCAGCATCTTCGCTATATGGCTCCAATGCTGTGGGTGGAGTTATCAATATCATTACAAAAAAACCTCAAAATAAAATAGAAATAGCATCCAATAGTAGAATTGCAAGTGAGGGAGAATTGAATACAGGACTGACCTTAGCTTCATGTCTAAAGTGGGGATACGCCTCGGTTACAGGCTCCATGAAACAACGTGATCCATATACATTGAAAGATAAATCTCCATTGACTCAAGAGTTTGAAGATGGTTCAATAAAAGAGCAACCTCTAGGAGAAACTGTGATGGCAGGATACAAAGACTATCAAGTAGCAGGAAAAGTAGGAGTCAACATTACAGATAAGCTAGAAGTAGAAGCCAATGGTGGATACTTCTTCAAAGAAAGAAATGTGGGAGGATTGGATGGACGAAAGGTTCGTGATCATTACTACGATTATTCTGGAGGGCTGAAAGCTCAATATACTTTTTCGGAAACGAGACATCTCTCCCTTTCGGGGAACTACGATAAATACAACAAGTACGATTATTACCGATTACTAAAAGAAAAAGAAAAGAATTATGAAAACTCTCAATGGAGATTGGGAGCTATTTATGATCAAAAGATGGGTAAACATTCACTCGTTGCTGGTTTTGAAACCTTTTCGGATGATTTGATGACTTTTATGTTCGAAAGTGACGGTAGCAATGCGAAGCGAGATGCTCAGACCTATTCTGTTTATACGCAACAAGAATGGGCTTTGGCTGAGCTGCTTACATTG
>JASLEN010000458.1 GCA_030151105.1 Dysgonomonas sp. | reverse complement strand
ATTGTATAGTTTGCATTTATATATTCGTAATACAAGTCGTTCCAATATTTTACGACATAAAATAATATACAAATTAAGTGTTTATTTTGATATATAGCAAATATTTTATTTGATTTTTACGAAATTAAATTAAGGAATATTTGTGTTTTAAGAACGATAGCTTATCTTTGTGACGAAATATTGAAGTTTTAAGAATAGATTTGTTCTAATAAAGGCTCTTATTGCTTTTTAATTAGATTGAATCACATTCAGTAGCCTAAATAGATTCCAAACTTTTATACAATTACACTTTTTACTTTTTAGATTGATTTCTCTCTACCTATTTTTTGCTTAAATTGTATAGCTTGTTTTTGAGTGATTATCATTCAATTTAAAATGAAACTTACTTTTATTTGTAATAAAAGTCGCGAATAATACGTCTAGTATTTAACTAGACAAAAAGACAATAGAGAATACTTATATTGAACAGCATATTTATGCCTGTTTGAAACAATAGATTAGAATGGACGAACAAATTATTAAAGAATATAAAGCATATTTACATGAAAAGCGTGAATTGCTTGATTCTACCATCTTACAACTCAAAAAAGAGTTTGTAGGAATACATAAAGTTATAGACCAGATAGCTGAAGCAATGGGAGGCTGGTTCTTTTTTCCTGAGATGCAGGATAGACCAGTTATCATCAATCTTTGGGGGCTGACTGGTATTGGTAAAACATCATTGGTAAAACGTTTTGCACAACTGCTGCAAATGGAAGAGCGCTATTATCGATTCGATTTAGGCGAGAGTACCAATAGTGACTATAGCATTCAAGAAACGTTCAAGGAAATATATGAAAATTCTAATGAGCAACCTTTTATATTGGGGCTCGATGAATTTCAATTGGCTAGAACGATCAATGAGGACAGGGAAGAAGTCGATAAAGCTTCTTCACGAGCTATTTGGGATTTACTAGATAGTGGTAAGTTTGATTTGATTGACTTCAACACCTATCAGATGAGTAACTTGAATAAATTGATTAAGAAGCTTGATAAAGCATTAATCAACGAAGTTGAAGTTGTGGAAGGTATTGTTACTGAGAATGAATCAGAGTTCAAGAAAATATTTCCAGATGAGGATAATGACGACGATGACGATGATGATGAACCAAAGAATAAGAAGATAAAGAAAACTTATTTTGTCCCTAATAGTGCTCTTCACACTTTATATTATATAGATAGCAATGCCTATTTGAGTACAGCAGATATTAGAGAAGAGTTGAATAATATGGATGGTGAGGCTACAATTGAGTTCTTGATACAATTGTATAAAAAGGCATTGAAACCTGTTACTATTGATTGTACTAAGGCTCTGATTTTTGTGATGGGTAACCTAGACGAGGTATATTCGATGACCCAAAACTTTAATCCAGACATTAGTGCAGACGAGTTTCATCGTCAGTCTTTAGAGATTACGATAACACAAGTAAAGAACTCTTTATTGAGCCGTTTTAGAAGTGAGCAAATAGCACGACTGGGGAATAATCATATTATTTATCCATCTTTCAATACTAAGTCGTTTAAAACGATTATTGAGCAAGAATTGGAAGAGGTGGCTAAGAAAGTACACGACATATACAAAATAGAGCTTGAGTTCGAAGAGTCTATCAAAGACTTGATCTATGAAGAGGGTGTATATCCTACGCAAGGAACACGGCCTTTGTTCACAACCATTCATCAAATAGTGAGTGCTAAATTAGGTTCTTTGCTTAGTGATGTGTTTATTTTAGGTCATTTGAGTGACAAGTTGATTTTCAGAGCCAATTCTGAAATTACGACAGAAGATACTGTAGTGTTACAAGTGGATTTTTATAAGGATGGACAATTGATTCATACGAATAAACAAAATCAAAAACTGGTATTAGGTAAACTTCGAAAAGAAAAACTTGATGATCAGCAAGCAATAACTGCCGTGCACGAGAGTGGACATGCTGTATTATCTTCTATCTTGATGCGCACTATACCATTATCTGTATTTTCAGTTACTGCAGATAATTACAGCTTAGGTTTTGTATTAGCACGTCCTGAGTGGAATTATGTGTCAAAGAATGAAGTAATCAATAGATTAGCAGTTCTTTTTGGAGGATTGGAAGCAGAACGATTGATATTTGGAGAGAAAAATATAACAATAGGAGCGAGTCAAGACTTAATGAATGCTACACGTTTGGCAACTTATGTCTTATACTCTTGCGGATTTGGAGATAGCCCCGCAGCATATGGTAGTGTACACAAAGATGAGACCCCAACCATCATTTTTGATGCTGAAGTGAGTCCCCTTAATGGAGAGGCTAAAGAAATGTTAGTTGCAGCGCAGAAACTAGCGGCTGATACACTGAAAGAACAAAAAGTTTTGTTGCTTCAAATGGCTAATTATCTAAGTGATAAACGTGCACTCGATAAGGTTGCTCTTAAAGAATATGTTGTCAAATATGCTATTAATTTTGATCCCAAAACATTGATAGAGGATGCAGATAATATTTTCTATCGTAATCACTTGAAGCAAGAGGTGAAGAATATATTGTAAAACATTAAGTCTCAGATTATAGATTTAAAACAACAAGGCAGACTTACAGTGATAGGTCTGCCTTGTTTCATAGTATGATTTATGAGAAAATACGAAGAATACTATATCAAACAGGAGGAATTAAGTAAAGAGGTAATTGTGGAGAATCAATTGCCTCCTTCGATAAAGTATGTGGCAGGTACTGATGTAGCATACAATGACAAGGCAGATATGACAATAGGGGCTATTGTCGTTCTTGATGCCAATACATTGGAGGTGGTGGATAGCGCAGTACACGAAATGCATATTGCATTTCCATATATCACAGGATTATTTTCTTTTCGCGAAGTGCCATCGTTACTCGAAGCTTATAAAAAGTTGAAAGTAAAACCTGACTTAATTATTTGTGATGCGCAAGGTATTGCACATCCTCGTAAGTTTGGTATGGCATGTCATTTGGGAATAGAATTGAATATTCCAACTATTGGCTGTGGCAAAACTCGTCTGACAGGAAGCTATAATAAAGAGCAAATGGGACGAAAAAGAGGAGATACTCAAAATCTTATTCTGCGAAAAGAGATTGTCGGGAAAGTCTTATGTATGAGAGACAATACAAATCCGCTTTTTGTATCCATTGGCCACAAAATAGACTTAGATACAGCTGTAGAATGGGTTTTGAAGGTTGCTCCCAAATATCGACTTACAGAAACAACACGACAGGCTGATAAATTGGTTAATCGTTTGTTAAAAGAGAGATTGTCTGATGATAAATAAAGAATAAACATTACTTTGGAGTTCAGATAGTTTCTACTGAAGACTATAATCTATAAGATGTTAAATGATTGATTTTTATGTGTGTTATTCTTTGATGTTAGATAAAAATACTTAATTTTATAATAGAAATAACTAAACACTTAGCTATTAGTTTAATGCAATCAAGATTCAGAAAGTTATCTTTCAGAAAAATATGGAATACAATTAGCACTAAGTTGAATACATCTTGTAATGTGTATTTTATTTCAGGTATGTGCTATAGTTGCTCTGTTTATGATGGAGTAGAACTGCCAAAGGGCTTTGTGAAAAATTATATTGAATGGGAAATTCCAAGGCTTACTGATACTATTGAGGAGTATGCCTATAAGATGGCAAAAAATATAGATACTAAAAAGAAATTCATATTAGTAGGTTATTCATTTGGAGGAGTTATTGTGCAAGAAATTGCAAGATTTCTAAATCCCGAAAAGGTGATTATTATTTCATCAATGAAAGATGAGCGAGAGATACCAAGTTTATTCGAAATGGGGCGAAAGGTGAATTTTGCAGATAATATTCCAATGCGTTTGTACAGCACATCTAACTTTATGATAAATCTATTCAATAGATATGTCTATAATGTGCCAACAACAACTTTAGGCGACTTTATGACTGTTATAGATCCTATATATATCAGATGGTCACTCAGACAAATTACGCACTGGATACCATCTGTTAAAATTGATAATATCTATCATATACATGGAACTAGAGATCAAGTATTTCCTTACGAGCAGATCATCGAACCCAGAACAATTGTAGGAGGTGATCATCTAATGATTGTAAAGCGTACTAGAGATGTTAATAAATTACTTGAGATAATACTTCACGAAAAAGTGAAGAGACAGAAAATAGCATAACAAAAAACGGAAAGCGACTTTCCAACTTATTACACACAAACTATCAGACTACTGGTGCAAGATTTTGCTTGCACCTTTTTTATAACAGAATCATAATTAATATTTGTGCTGAAATAATACGCACAAACATAGATATAGGATATACTGTGGCATAGGCAACCGCAGGGTCATCACTTTCTATCTGCGAGTTTACATAATTGAGTGCAATAGGATTTGCCATACTTCCACATAGCATCCCTATGCTTCTGCCATAGTTGATTTTGAATATTCTCATTGCAATGAAGCCTACAATTAGAACTGGCACAACGGTGAGGAAAAATCCTAATCCCACCCAAATTGCACCTTCAGGTTTGAATACAGTTTCGAAAAAATGTTCACCTGCGTCTATACCAAGACAAGCGAGATAGGTAACAAGTCCAAATTGTCTCATAAATAAATTTGCACTTTGCGTAGTATATGTCGCTATTTTGAAACGAGGTCCAAATGCCCCCATCAAAATCCCAACTATAATAGGACCTCCAGCAATACCTAGTTTGATAGGAAGAGACATTCCTGGAATTGGCACGGGAAAGCTACCGAGTATAAGTCCTAGTGCAATTCCTAAAAATATTGCAATCAGATTTGGTCTTTGCAGTCGTTTAATTTCGTCTCCTAGAATTGTAGCCACTTTATCGACTTCTCCTATTTCACCCACAATAGTTAGATTGTCTCCTATTTGTAGAGCTAGGTCTGGTGATGCAAGTAGATGAATCCCTACACGCTCTACTCTTGTAATATTCACTCCATAGGAGTTTCTTAGTCTTAAAGAACCGAGTTTTTGCCCATTTACAGTTCCTTTAGTAACTACGATTTTACGGGATACTAATTGACTGTTATCTATTCTGTTCCAATCTATACCTGCTTTGTTCCAGTCTATTTGAACTTGTTCTCCAAGAAGAGTTTCAATACTTTCAACATCTGACTTAATTGAAATTACCATTAAGTGATCTTCTAGCTCTAGCACAGTATCTGACTTCGCTACATGCACCTTATCGCCTTTCGTTACACGAGATATAACAAACTTGCGAGGAGCTACCTTCATTAATTCTTTGATGGTTTTCCCTTTAATGGCTGGATTTGTGATTTTGAATTCTCCAACATAAGTGTCTGTATCTCTCTTCTCATTTGGGTCAACTAAAACTTCGTGAGGGGCAAGCATCTTTCGCATAAATATGATTGCTAATATAACACCCACAACTCCCAAAGGATAAGTTACAGCAGTGGCTAGAGCCATGTCTGCAATCATTTTAGGGTCAGAGTCAGGAATGGACACTACTGCTTGTTGTGCAGCCCCTAAGGCAGGTGTATTAGTTACTGCTCCACAAAGAATACCTACCATATTTGATATCGAAATATCGAATATAAAACTCATTCCGATGGTAAATATAATTCCAATGGCAACAACTGCTAATGAAAGCATATTGAGTCTCAATCCACTCTTCTTTAAAGACGAAAAGAACCCTGGCCCTACTTGTAACCCCAGAGCATAGATGAAGAGTATTAGCCCGAAGTTTTGGGCAAAGTGCATAATTTCTTTATCAATAGGAATGCGGAGATGTCCTAATAATATGCCAACGAAGAAAACGAAGGTGATTCCTAACGATACATTTAGAATTTTAAGTTTTCCTAATTGAAGTCCTAGTGCTGAAACTAAAGAAATGAGAATGATTGCCTGAATGGCAGATGGTTGAAGAATTATATCTAGAAGCCAGTCCATAAATTTTTGTTTATATACTGGCTGCAAAGGTATAACATAAGTCGGACTATTCCGTCAATTATACGGAGAGATATTTTTAAAAGTTAATTTCGGCATTCATAAATACGAATTGCTCCGAAGCACGCCCTGTGTAATTGATATTTCTAAAGTTGGGAGTAAGACGTAAAATATTGAATGGTTTGAATTCAACACCCGCGACAATTAGGTGTCTATCATCGTACCAAGATGAATGCTCTCCATAACTAGATGAACCATAATAGTCATATCTAGCATACACATTCCATTTGGAGTTGATAAAGTAAGTTGAAAACACAGAAACACCATCAATATGATTGCCTCTAATATATTGGTTATGTAGCTGCTTATTATATTCTAGTCCAGCAACTATATTCTCATTTTGATATCCTATATATGCTGAGTAGCTAAATTGATTCATCATTTTCTTATCAATATTCAGTTCTGCATATTTATCCTTGTCAGTTGAATAAATATCTCCATAAACTCTGAATACAAAGTTTTCAAGAGGCTTTGTTGTAGCTCCAAGAGAGTATCTCATGCTCTTATCTTTTCTTATTTTCTTGTACCCTTCACCATTCGTAAAGCCTAAATCAATTGAAAAAAGTGGTGAAAAGGTATAACTTGCTTGTGCTCCTAGATCAACTGAATGCCCCATTCCTGCTAAATCTTGTTGCGATTGTAAGGCATATCTATGTCCCCACATTTTTTGTTGTAGGCTGAACTGCTTCAGAGTGATGAGCCCAACATCTAATTTAAATCCTTGATTGCTCCACGATACAAAAGCATTTCTTACATGTACTTCTAGTTTGTCATTTGTAGATTTTCCAGCAGCTCCGTCGATAGAGATTGTGGCTTCGAGATTTTGAGTGAATTTATATTTGTAGCCTAAGAGTGCTCTCGTGATATCGAAACCTGAAGTGTTGTTTGAGCTATTCAAACCAGAACTGTAATCTAAAAAGCTTGTCCCAAAAACTCGACCTGAGGGTTTGAATACAATAGAATCGTTTTGAGAAAAAGAGTTAATACTAAAGATAATACAAAGTGACAGAAATAGAAAGTGGCGTAATTTCATTATTATATTAAAATTTATTTATGTGCGAATTATAAATTAAAGGTACATATAATTTTGATGTGGCAATAGCTCAATGGCTGAATATGATGAAAAGAGGAGCAGTCAAACGAATGACTGCTCCTCTTTATATGTGAAAATGATTTGTTTATAATCTTATTTGGCAAGTGGATTCATAACTACTTGAGTCAAGTTATTTTGATCCAATAGATTTTTAGCTACAGCCTGTATATCTTCTTTGGTCATAGATTTGATGGACTCTAGTGCTGGAGAGTATAGATCCTCATTGTAGAAAGCCTTGTCAGAAGCAATACCAAGCCAATAGCTATTAGTCTTGATATCCTCTTCATACTTCTTCAACATATATTCTTTCACTTTCATAAAGTATTCTTCTTTGACACCATCTTTAGCCATCTTTTGTAGTTCACCATGAACAAGAGGCAATAGTTTCTCTACTTTTTCAGGATTAGTATCAAAAGAAATGAATAGGGTAGCGTCACCTTCAGGAACTCTTGTCAGGTAAGCTCCAACACCTACGCCATAAGTTCCTCCTTCTGCTTCACGAATAGTTTCTGTATAAGCAATATCTAAAACTTGTTTAAGTGCAGAGAAACGGTCTAGATTCGTTTTGTTAAAATCTAAAGTTCCTGTATATGTTGCAAAAACACTAGTCTTAGGGTCAATCATTTTTTCGTCAAAAGTCGCTTTATAGTTTCCTTTTCTTGTATCTACATTTACCTTGTTGTATTTAGCATCTTTATCTCCTGATGGAAGTGATGCGAGGTATGTTTCAACTAAAGGTTTGAATGCATCTTTATCCACATTCCCAACAAAAGTGAAAGTAAAAGAACCTGGATTTGCAAAAGCTTGTTTATACAATTCTATGATTTTGTCATAGTTTAAGTTTTCTGCATCAGTTGCATTCATTGGTCTCTTGCGAATATTGCTTCCATATCTGGCAAATGCAACATTTCGGCTAAAAGCATTAGACGGATTGCTTTCAAGATTACGCAGCTGAGATACCACCATATTCTTCAAGTTGGTAAACATTGCTTCGTCTTTTCGAGCCGATGTGAATGATAGATATGTTAATTGTAACATTGTCTCTAGGTCTTTGATGGAAGAGCGCCCGCTCAAACCATGAGTCCATTCATTAACAGATACATTAACATTTGCATTTTTTCCAGCTAATACTTTTTTGATATCATTAGCATTAAAGTTTCCTTGCCCTCCTAGATATGGTACATAGTTGATAAAACTAGCTTCATAGATATCATTATCTCCAGCCCACGACAATCCACCATATGACATCGCAGACATCATGATTTCATCGTTTTTAAAATCTGTAGTTTTGAACGCTACTTTCATTCCATTAGATAACGTCCATGTAGTGATACCTAAAGTTTCATTAAAATCTTCTTTTACAATTGTTCCAGCTTTGGGCAAATCAGAAACTAGGGGCTCTGTAATAATTTCTTCCATGTAGCCCTCTATTTTTTCAGCTCTCACAGCTTCAACAACAGCTAATGCCTCATCCTTAGTAGGAAGTTTCAAGCCTTCTTTTTCTGGTGCTGTTATAGTTATTACGTTGTTCTCTTTAGTCAAAAGTTTGGCTACGACTCCATTCAAAACATCAGAAGAGATACTCGGCAATAATCTTTGCGCCATCTCATATTCGTATTCGATACCAGGAATTGGTTCATCATCACTGAAACTGCGAACATATTCTCTCACATAGCTATTGTTTTGTTGCTTATCCCTATTGTTATAGGTTTGCTCTAAACTGCTCAGTAAGTTTGCTTTTGCTCTTTCTAACTCAGCATCTGTAAATCCAAATAGTCTAGCTCTTTCCACTTCTCTGATGATGCTTGCAAGAGACTCTTTCTCTTGTCCTTCTTTGCTCAATACAATAGAAGTCCAAGCTCTTTTTGATTTGGAAACGAAATAGTCTCCATCAAAAGCATAAGAAGCCGTAAATGGTGACTCTGCAGTTTTTGATATTTCAGACAAACGCTCTGACAACATAGTGGCAGCCAGACCAATTACCATTTCGATACTGTATCCCATTTCTGTTTGCTTGATTTCAGCAGGGAGAGGGTCGTGTTTGATGTAATGATAAATGGTTGATCTGCTTTCTTCTTTATCCGATAAAATAGATACTATAGGTGCTTCATTGTTGGGTACAGCATGATATACTCGTTCTGCCGCATTTTCAGGCATAGGAATGGTCGCAAACAGTTCTTTAATCTGTGCTTCTACTTTCTCTGCATCTATATCTCCCACCACTATGATAGCTTGCAAATCTGGGCGATACCATTTTTTGTAGTAGTCTTTGATTACTTGATAGTCAAAGTTTTCTACTACTTCCATTTTTCCGATAGGAAGGCGATCTGCATATTTACTTCCTTCAAAAATAATAGGAAGCTGTTTTTCTAAGATACGCATTCCTGCACTGTTCCTAGTTCTCCACTCTTCTTTGATGATGGGGCGTTCTTTATCTATTTCTTCATTTTCTAAAGTTATATAACTAGACCAATCATGAAGAATAAGTAGAGTAGAATCTATTATGCTTTGACGTACAACTGGAATATCACTAAGTGTATAAACTGTCTCGTCAAAGCTAGTGTATGCATTTACATTAGCCCCAAACTTGGCTCCAATACTCTCTAGATAGTTGAGCATTGTTTTGCGTCCTGGATAATGTTTTGTTCCATTAAAGGCCATATGTTCA
>JASLEN010000447.1 GCA_030151105.1 Dysgonomonas sp. | reverse complement strand
GGTGTGGCACGCAAGCCAATTAAAGACTGGGAAGAATATAGAAGCCATTTGGGCGAAATGATGGGATATAGCAATAAGCTAATCAATCGTTTCCACACTCTGGCGAAAGATAATCCACGCAGAGTTGTATTCAGTGAGGGTAATCATGTGAATATGGTGAAAGCGGCTGTATTTGCAAAAAGAGATGGAATCTGCCAACCTATTCTAATTGGAAACATCGGGCGTATTAATACTATTGCACAAGAGAATGGATTGAGTCTAGATGGCATAGAAGTTATCGGACATCGCCATATTTTGGAAGATGAAAGACGATTACGTTATGCTAATATATTGAGCGAAAGAAAATGTAGGGAAGGAATCCAATTAACTGAGGCTGTGGATTTGATGAGCAATCCAAATTATTTTGGAATGATGATGGTAGAAACTGGCGATGCAGATGCTCTCATTACTGGAGTATATAACAGATATTCAGAAACGGCACGTATTGCATTAGATGTTATTGGTTTGCAAGAAGGCTATGATCATTTTGCCTCAATGCATATCGTGGAGACTAAAAAAGGAACATATTTTTTATCAGACACTCTAATCAATAGATGGCCTGCTGAGGAGACGCTGACTGACATTGCCCGTTTGACAGATAATGCTGTTAAGTTCTTTGCTCAAGAGCCTGTTATAGCTATGCTCTCCCACTCCAACTTTGGAGCAGAAGGCAGTGGAAGCCCCAAAGTAGTATCGAATGTTATAAAGAAACTACACAAACAGCATCCTGAAATATTGATTGATGGAGAAATGCAGATGAATTTTGCTTTAGATAAATCACTTAGAGACAAAGTATTTCCGTTCAATGCTCTAAAAGGAAAAGATGTAAACACATTGATTTTCCCTAATCTGAGTTCTGCTAATATATCAAGTAAATTATTAACAGAATTAGGAATTGGAGGTGATCGCATTGGTCCTATTCAGCTAGGATTACGTAAACCTATTCACTTCTTAGATATGGAAAGTTCTGTGCGTGATATACTCAATCTTACAGTTGTAGCAGTGATAGATGCTGCCTGTCATGATGGTGGTCTGGCAACACATACTAAACTAAGATAAAATATTTATCAAATAAGTGATGAGTAATGACTTTAATACTCATCACTTATTATTAAAGCGAATTGCTAGAGTAAGATATGGAACAAAAAATCATATACAAAGGTCAATACAAAGATGATAGAAGAGAAGTGCCAATTGAGATATCGAATGATGGTAATGAATTATATTTTTTTGTAGATGGACTCAAATTTGTTTCTACTGATTTAGAAGAATGGATATTACAAAATTCAGAGAAATATAGTGAAACAGAACTTGAACAGTTTTCGTTCTCCACACATATTCTCAAAAGTGGCTTTAGTCTTGTGACAGAACATCTACTTGAAGATTGTACGATCCAGTTCAACATTCCTCAACAGGTATTCGACGCTCAATCAATGAAGGAAATAACTGTAGATTTAGAAGTTAAACAAACTTCTCTAGGAATAGATCTAAGTCTAAAACTACCTGATAACATATTAATTGACGAAAATAACATCCCAGATTTTGAATTAGGGTTAAAAAGAATCTGTAGCAAAATAGGAAAAGGCTACAGCCTATTCAATTGTTTTACTTGCAGATATTCTAGCTATAGTATTTATGGGAATGGAGTTTTTGGATCGCTACTCTGTTATAGAAACTATAAAGAAAAGTTTTTGAAGATTAAAAACAAAGAAGATTACTCTCACGTAGAGAGTCAAGGATTTGAAAATGTACAAGAAACCGATTATTGTAATCAATTTCAACTCCCAACAAAAGATCAATTTCTATACAAAGAGACTATTTCACACAGTTAAAATAAGAATTAGAGAAGAAAAGAGCTTTCATATTTTTGTATCTTTGTGTCAAAACGTAATTTAAAATGGATATTTTACCCTCAATAGATATAGAATCAACACTTTGCCGTCTTTTTCCTTGGATTGCAAAAAATCAATCAGGAGCTTCAGAAGACGAAGTTTCGGCATGTGAGCAAAGACTTGGACTCTCTCTTCCTAAAGAATTAAGATCATTATACCTAAAAGCTGGAAAAGATGAGACAGTAATGTCATCTTTTAATAATTTTGCTAGACTAGATGAACTCTTCTTGAAAGAGGACAAACTAATATTTATCGAAGAAAATCAAGGAGCATGCTATTGGGCTGTGTCATTAGATTCTGAAAACCCGCAAGTATATATGCACTTAGAGGAAAGTAATGAGTGGATAGCCGAAAAAGTGAATTTAGCTCAATTTATTTCATTACTTATTTATAATCAATGCATTTACATCGGCTATGAACACTGTGGAATTATAGGAATTTCGGGCAGCGAACTTTATAACATATTAGAATCTGATTGGGAAAAGGTTGTAGATTATAATGGTTTACACATCTACTGGCAAGAGAATGCATTAATTTGGTCTCTCGAATTTGGAGAAGAAGAGGATATCGAAAATGATATTTATTTCAGCACATTTTCGGATGATATTTACTACCTAAATGAAGTACAGTATCAGCTGACGCAGATATAAATATAAAAGAAAGAATAGGATGAAATAGCTCAAATCAATTGGTTTGAGCTATTCTATTTAAAGCTAGTTTGAGTGCCTTTGCTGCTCTATGAACCATTATCTCCCAATCTTCAGCGGCATTGTCATCTGCTCCATCTGATATATACTTTAAACACAAGAATGGAATATCTTCATTCTTTGCTACACTAGCCAAAGCATACGCTTCCATATCTATCACATCATAATCAGACGAGCTATGCCCCACCTCAAAATTATCGCCTGTTCCACATATACCATTCTCTAAAAAGCTAACAGACAAACCATGCTTCAAAGGGATTTCAGCCTCTTCAGAAAAAGGAGTTTGATATTTCTGGCAACCAATACTTTGAGCGTCCATATCTCGCTGTATAAACTGTTGACAACAAATTATAGATTCTCGTGCAAACTTGTTGCTGCCTGCTGATCCCAGATTAACAATAATACTTGGTCTGCTCTCTCCCACTCGCTTTGTCAAAGCATATGTCGCATTTACTTTGCCCACTCCAGTATAAAGTATATTTAAACCATCAAACTCCGTAGATGCCTCCGATTCCAGAGCAAAGACAAACAAAGGGTTCTTATTTAATAAATCTCGTATCATTATTTTTCTTTGCAAGATAAAGAAATTATCTTTATTGCTTCAAGTATATTATTCACATTGTATTTTAAAGTATGAGTATTACACCTAACTACTATGGAAGTCTGTGCACACAAATGTATGAACTTCTACATCTCACTGCAAACACTGATGAATTAGAATTTTATTTATCCTATGCTGTAGATCGAAATAAAATCCTTGAACCTATGTGTGGTTCTGGTCGTTTTATGCTCCCATTTATAGAAAAAGGATACGATATTTCAGGATTCGATTTATCAAAAGAAATGATTGAC
>JASLEN010000503.1 GCA_030151105.1 Dysgonomonas sp. | reverse complement strand
GCGAATGGTTGTAACTCAGATTTCGTACGAAAAAGGAGGAGTTATAGGTATGACTGAGGAGGGTTTAAATACATTCCAGACGAAGCTCTATTATTCAGAATATAATACAAAGCGTAAAGGTTGGTCTTCATTCAAAGAGGCATTAACTCACCAAGAGGGGGCTTCCTATTCTCATCCTTTCTTATTCAATAACGATCGTTCTATACTCTTCTCTTCCGATATGGTGGGAGGTTTTGGCGGCTATGATATTTATGTGGCTCATTGGGATGAGGAATCAAAACAATGGACTAATCCAGTCAATCTTGGAGATCAGATCAATACCGAAGGCAATGAGATTTCGCCTTCCATGTTGATGGAGAAACTGATTTTTTCGTCAGATGGTCATACCGGTTTTGGCGGTTATGATATCTATAGCATAAACTATGAAGACGATGAGGTAGTAGAAGGGAGTTTATTCCATTTTGGATATCCTATCAATACGGTGTCTAATGACTTTAGTATGTTGTCAATAGATGAAGATAGAGGCTATCTAGTTTCTGATAGACTGGTGACCAACAAAGATGATATCTTTTATTTTGAGCGTAATCAAGATTCTCGCCGTGGTAAGTTGAAATATGGCATGTCAGAAGCAACCGCGATATCCACAGGAACTATCAACTTGGCTAGATTAGAAAACAGCTTCAATGTACCTCGTAAAGAAGTGCTCCCTCAAAGACTATACCTAGAGCATGTTCTGAGTTTATACTTTGATTTCGAGCAGTTTGAAATCAGAAAAGACGCTCTTCAAGAACTCAATACTTGGTTTGAGGATATTAACCTAAATAGAATTGAGAATATTATTCTAGAAGGCTTCGCTGATGAAATGGGAACAGAGAATTACAACTACAATCTATCGAAAAAACGTGCAGAGGCTGTTGCCGAATGGCTGATAGGCAAAGGCGTGGATGTGAATGTAGAAACTATTGGTAAAGGACAGAATGTTGTAGATAAACAACGAAGAAGTATAGAAGTTCCTCTAGCCAATGAAGATACACCGAGCTATCGATTCAGTAGGTCTATGAATGATAGAATAAAGAAGAATCGCAAGGCAAGACGTGTAGATATTAAAGTAGTCATTAAATAATAAATTAATATAGATAACAATGCAGTATAGAAAAAACATACTTCTAAGTTTTATAGCTTTATTTCTTTTAGCTATTTCTTCTGTGTATGAAGTCAAGGCTCAGTATATTCCTGTGGTTTATGATCGTACATATGGTGAAGATATTTCTTATGATCACATTTGTCCTCTATCTTCGGGTGAGGTAGCTCTTGTAGCTTGCAAAGATGATGTGACAACTATTACATGGGTAAAAAGTACAGGAGAGGTTCTTTTCTCTCGCACACTTCCTCAAAGTTTTCATACAGTAAATAATGTAAATTATACTAAAGAGGGTAACCTATTGATTCTAGGACAATCTAAGAATTGGCTATCAAAGAAAAAAGATAAAGAACTACTTGGAAGAGCCATCCTTGCAGACAATACAGGAAATGTCCTAACTGATATCTATGTTGGAGAAAATGGTAGTGAGCTATTTTGTGGCCAACAATTGCGAAATGGTCACTTTATTTTAGGGGGGTATGAGACTGTAAAAGAAGGAGTACGCTCTGGAATGATTTCAAAAGTGGACAAAGCAGGACAAAGTATCTACAAGTATGTGTCCGACGAAGGTGGACCATGTATGGGCTTCGATGTGCTAGGTAGTGCAACAGAGTATGTTCATGCAGCTTTTACGGCAGAGGCAAATACTGTATCTACAATAATTCGTTTGGATACTAAAGGAAAACCTGCTTTTGTAACCAAACTACGTGAAGAGGAATTTCAGGTGCAAAATATGATTACGGCTAGTGATGATCATATCTTTTTGATTGGCAGTAGCGAAGTTAGTGGTGGACGTATAGTAAAACTACGTCCCGAAGGTGATGTGATTTTCAGTAAAGAAATTATTCCTGCATCAGCAGATACATCATTAGATTATTTGTTTGTTACCAATAATGGTAATGTGCTTACAGGTGGAAATGGAGCTGGCAAAAGCTACTATTCACTTCTGAGAAGTGATGGTACAGACCTTAATAAGTACATAATGTCGGGTAGTATCTCTGGAATGAGTATCAACCCTATTACTGGAGAATCTGTAATTGTTGGTTTCGATACAGAACGAAATAGAGGTTCTGTGGTTGGTTTGTCTAAAGATGGAAGACAAATCTATCAAAAAAGTACAGATGGAAACTTCGATCTAGTGC
Source organism: Dysgonomonas sp. (assembly GCA_030151105.1). Taxonomy (GTDB): domain Bacteria; phylum Bacteroidota; class Bacteroidia; order Bacteroidales; family Dysgonomonadaceae; genus Dysgonomonas. The sequence goes on along the minus strand of JASLEN010000503.1, from coordinate 811 downwards.
ACATGACTTCAGAAGGAGTTTTCTTAGCAGAAAGCGAAACAGGACGTATCTGTATGTTATCTACAACAGGAAACTTGCTATTCGACCGCTATGCAATAGAAGAGGAAGAAACTGAGTTCGAAGATGTTCTTTTTGCCTCCAATGGAGACATCCTATTCAAAGGATTGAATGGGCGTTTGATTAAAATGGGACATGGAGTCTATGTTTCAGATGTCACTGTCAACAAACCAATTGATGGTTATACTACAGCATTGTTTACAATCACACTGACAGGTTATCCAACTACGAGCCAAGGAACTCCACTCCCTGTGAAAATAGAATATTCTACAAAAGGAGCAACAGCAACCGAAGCTGATCACTTTGTACCATCCAAAGGTTCATTATCTTTTATTCCTACCAATGATGGATCAAGCCACTATATGATAAAACAAGTGGTAGAAGTGCCTATCAAGTCAAATAACTTGATGGAAGGACGAAAAATATTTGAAGTCAACTTGGCGAATATTGATCATGGTTATCTTGTAAAACCAGTGGGTGTAGGTACTATTGAAGATCAAGAAGCAATTGTGAAGTTGGTGAGCACCATAGACGGAGTAGAAGGATTGGAAGATGTTTCGTATGAACTTGGAATCTTTAAAACTAATGGTCAACAGCTGATTAATGCTACAGGGTCTGATATCGTAATAGATGGAAGCTACGGCAAAGGAACAGCAGATGCTTTAGATTATGATATGGGTATTGCTCCAAGAGTGGTAGTTGAAAGAGGTGCTACAAGTGGCAAATTCAACGTGAAGACATTGGTAGATACAAG
>JASLEN010000443.1 GCA_030151105.1 Dysgonomonas sp. | reverse complement strand
TCAAACTTGGAAAGTATTGCGAGAAAATTACTTGACAACAATCCTCATAAAAAATTAATACTTTTGGATGGACGAAAAAAAATAGGTAGGAATGATCCATGTCCATGTGGAAGTGGTAGGAAATATAAAAAATGTTGCATAAAGTAGAATTAAACCATGCTCCCACTCAAAGACATATTTCTCTCTAATGATATAGTTACCCCACTACTTCCTTTACTAGAAAAACATTTTGAGCTAAAGGAAGAATATATCAACGACGAATTGCGTTGGAAACAGCAAGCTACAAGGTCTGCTGAACTTTTTATGTATTTTCAAGATAAGCCACATTTAAAATATCTGATTGATTTACCATTCATTCCAGAATCAATCTGTACAAGTGTGGAGCTACGAAATGCAAAGCAATATATCGAAAAAATCACCCAAGAAGTAGAAGAACGTATCAAGAAAGAAGGAGGACAAGCATTTTTTCGCTTATCTAACTATGATAGATTTAGTACTGCACTTGATAGTGTCGATTTTGAACATCAAGAGGGAGCTAATACGATAGGAATTTGTCTAGTGATATTAGGTCACTTTTACAATAAAATATCAACAGCTCATACTACTGATGATATACAAGCAATTGCACATCAACAAACCATTTCCTCAAAAACATATTATAATACCAATATTCGTCCAGAGTTGCTAGAACTATTTTTATTTTGCAAAGATTGGAAAACTATTGTGACTGATGAGCCTATAACTTTGCTTTACAAGAATAAAAAGTTAGAACTAAAGAATGATGAAGGATGGTTTTTTAATCTGCTTGATAAGCACTTACAGAGCATAGGGTTAGGAGATTACAGCGTTGAAGAAGCTAAAGAAGAGTTAGAGGAATTGCAAAAGACCTACAATAAGAAAGCAGGTCGAAAACCTCTCAATCCCCATCATATGCTCATCATTAAAGGCATGGACAGCCTTTGGCAAGAGGTATTTGATACAACTGCTATTTCCAATAGTGAATGTCAACTGATTGTCAACTTCTTAAACTATATTGACCCTACTACATTTGAAATAGACCACTCAGACAATATAAAAAACATACGTTCTAGAATATCTAGTTTGCGAAAAAGCAATCCTAAAGTCGATTGGTTCAACAACGAACTTGATGGATATTACATGGATTGGATATCTTAAAAGTCAAAAATATTTCTCTAAAGCTACTATTCTAAATAGTGGCTTTTTTTGTGCTTTCCATTTTCGTCTAAAATTAAATCAATCATGCATTATTTATACTTGACACATAATCAAAGAGGTAACTAATATCCTTTGTTTTGGTATCTATTGTTTTCCTACTAAAAATCTGCTCTCCCTCTATATTTGTAATGAATTCAAACGGAGGTTGCAACCCAAAAGAGAGTTCAAAACGGAGAAGTCCTTCCTCCGAATGTGAAGGACACTTTAAATCTCTAGAATATGAAAAAGGAAATTACAAAAACAGTAGAAAACAATAACAAATTAAATAACTCAAACATGAAAAATCAAGTAGAAAAAATGACAAGAGCAGAATTGAAAGCAGTAAAAGAAACAACAGTTAAATCAATGACTATGAAAGCACAAGTAATGAATGTAGAAAGCAACCAATGTACTATAAGCGAACAAGAGTGGAAATTTTGCTTACTAACAAACAATCGCAAGATAGATGATAGAAGAGTTGTAGAGTTTACACAACTCATCCACGCTGACAAATACGATGCAACACAATCAATTGTAACGATAAAAGCAGAAGAGTTGGTAGGAAAATGCGACCTAATAGATTTGGAAGGTAACTCAATAGAAAAAGACAGTGCAAAAGAGTACTTAGTAGTATTGGATGGACAACATAGAGTATCAGCATTTAGCAGACTAAACAACACACGAGCTAGAGAAGACCAGTTAACAATACTTACAGTTTATATTAAAAGTGGAATCGAAAATGTAGGAGAATATCTAGCCTCACTTAATATGGTAGGCAAGAGTTGGAGTTCTTCGGATAAAATAAGTGTAGCAGCTATCTCAACAGGAAATGCAGTGATGAAGAAGATAGACGAATTGATTAAGAAAGGTTTTAATGGAAGTACAGCAGTTTTGATTTGCATAGGGAAAAAGATTAGCCCAGCAAAATTAAGAGCAATGCTAGAGAAAGGAGATACAAGTTTCCTAGACGATATCAACAGCGAAGAAATGATTGCCAGAGCAGATAAATTTGTAACAGAAGGAATGAGTGTTGAAGGGATGACCACAAAAATATTGACTAAAAGATACTTTATAACAGGCTTCAACAATTTTGCAAAGGCTCACAACGATAGTAAAGCATTTGAGGCACTAAGCAAACTAAAACTAGAAGACTTTGCAAATATTAGAGAATATAATCAAACAGACTTTATTGAGAGGTTGAAAAATGCAATAAACGCATAACACTAAAGGGAAACCAAGAGCTACCGACTCAATAGGTAGCTCTTTGACACTCCCTGTTTATCTCAAACTCGACTCTAAAATGTTAGCTATAAGATAAGGTATAGGCGTTAGAAAATTTGTCAAATTATGCCTATATATAATCTGTGATTGTCCTATAAATCATTGCTAAAACGATATCTTTGTCTAACAGACTATAGAACGAGCGAGTGTTAGAAAATTTAAATCGAGATAAACATGAAAAAACTCCCTATTGTTTCCCAAGATGGGTATATGCAGTTAAACGATCTGCCCCACGATTGTATCTTCAACAAAGAAAGAACGGGGTGTGGTGGAACTAGTATGGTGTTAAGAAACGATGAGTGCTATGTAATAGCTGTGCCAATCACGGAGTTGATTGTAAGCAAGTTATTCCCTAAGTTAGACTACGAGGGCAAGCCAATAACGTATGATAGTATTGAAATAAAGGCAGGAATAAGTCCAGATGGGGCTATTATTGGCTTATATGGTAGTTTTGATGCAAGGCTAAAACGTGAGTTGAAAAACTATTTGAGTCAAGAAGGAGCAAAAAAAATTCTTTGTACTTACGATAAGTTGCCACTTTTGACTAAATACAGTGATAAAACAATTATAATTTGTATATTTACGTTCTAAATATATAGAATATGGTTAGTTACCCTTTACATGAAAAAGAACGGTTAAAAGAATTAGAAGTACAATTAACATCTGAACTAGAACAAATACTCTCTGAAGTTTTACGCAAGTATTCGGAAGAGAAAGGGGAAAAATGTTCTGTACATTCTTTGCATGGAACTATTGGAGGGAAGAACAATCAATACGCAGATAGTATCAATACGCAATTTAGTGATCCTAATGATTTTAAAGCAACATGGTTAAAGGGGTTTATAGAGTATGTTGGTAAAGAAAGATATTCTCCTCTAAGAACATTAATGAAAGACAAAACTTTTAGAACCTATACATTAACATTTTTAGAACGTAATTTTTATAGAAATCTTTTAGCTAGAACACGAGTGAAACCTAATGAAGCTTTGTGGTCTCTCTGGTTTGGAGGAGGAAAATTTTTCTGGGGATTACTTATTGCTCCAGTATTAAGAATAGAACACTGGACTAATGATGTTAGTGAGATAAGAAGAGCTAAATACATGTATTGGACTGTGGGGCATGTATTGTCAACAGGATTAATTGATCCCGACAATAATGAATTATATGAGTTTTCGAATTTAGATAATTTGATCTCTTTTTATAAAAATATTCTAAAACGAATATCAAATTCGCTTTATGAGAAAGAAATATTTGATCTGTATGTTGATTATCTCAAAAATTCAGAAGATCCTTTATCTGAGCCATTTCTGATTCCTGAATTTAGGTATGCAGGTTTGGATGTTGAACATGAATATAGACTTGACTTTACTATATTAAATTCACACACTATGGAAATGATTGGTTTTGAATTTAGTCCACACTCAACACATATGTCTGTTTCTAAAATAAAAGAAAAAAAGCAGAAAGAGGTGAATGAAGAACTAAGTAAGAAATGGAATAAAGAGATGCCAAAACGGAATAAATATTTTGCGAGTTATGGCATTTCAACACTTACTTTTACTGATGATGTTTTAACAAATATTCCTGATTGTTTTTCACAAATGAAAAAGTACTTATCAAAAAGACCCTCCTTAAAGATAGATTTAAGTGAACAAATTCAAAATTTATTAAAAATCTAAATTTTTTAGATACGATCTATAAACTTATTGATTTGATTAGGTCGTTCAAATTGCTTTTTTTATTATTCTCTACCTCCAACTAGACCTTATCTAATCAGACTTCTGATGACTTTTAATGTTATCAGATGACAGTTAATTCACATTTTCTAGCATACGGTATTATAATATTAGTTTTGGGATTATTATATAATTTCAAAATATAGTTATGATACCAAACAATGAATCTAAAAGGTGAAAAGGAAGCAGACATCCGAAAGTGAAGCCTGCAGTCTTTCGCTATTCAATCAGAATGAATGTAGATGAAAATGACAAGTTTCTTTCATTATTTGAACAGTCAGGAGAAAGTGTAAAAGCCCATTTTATAACATCTTGTATTTTTGGATATTCCCATCAAACTAGTCCCCTAGTTTCTATTCAAATTGACCCCTTGTAGTTCTTTTCTGAAGAGTTGTTATTAAGTATTGATTTTAGTTGTAGATAATGGTTCATTATGGGGCATTTCCACTTAATATAATTTTACAATAATAAACATTTATTTGCAATCATTTTCTAGTTTTTGTTTTCTTAACAAGTCTCCGTATAATTCTACTCTAAGAGATTGATGACAATCCTGTCTAATACAGCATCAGCAACAGTTTTTTCTCCTATCACATCATACCATTCTTTGACTGGTATTTGTGATGTTATAATAGTTGATTTCTTACCATACCTGTCTTCTATTACATCCAAGAGATTCATTCTAGCTGTAGCGTCAAAGGGTTGTAATCCAAAATCATCTAAGATTAGTAAGTCCATCCTCTCAATCTTTCTTAGTTCTGTCAGTATAGTGCCCTTTGCTTTGGAGGACTTAAGTAGTCCCATCAAGCGGGCAGTATTAGAGTAGATTACTTTAAATCCCCTCTGAAAGGCGGCCTCATAGCCTAAAGCTGTTGCTAGATAAGTTTTACCTGTTCCTGTTGATCCTATAATAAATACATCTTTATGCTGACTGATAAAACTAAGATCGGCTAGCCTTTGTACCTGATTCTTATCAAGTCCTCACTCTACAGAGAAGTTTAAGTCTTCAATAGAAGCTTTGTGGCGGAAGTTAGCCTGCTTGATAGCTCTATCGATGCTCTGTTACGCCTGTCATCCCATTCACTGATGATAAGCAGTGAGATAAACTGGTCGATGGTCATACTTTCCCTTTGACTTGTTTCAAGACTTGTTTTAAATGCATTGAACATCTCTCTTAAACGTAAAGAGGTCATTTTCTCTAAAGTCTCCTGATTCATATTTACTCCCATAGTTTTGGTGTTTTATTGTTGTTCTTTATTGATTAGTTATAATAGTCTTTGCCTCTGATATTCTTATGAACAGGCATCTCATTATCCATGTCCACTTCATCTTCCAGTGGTATTTGATCCTGTCCGCTAGAGAGGATGCTTTCTATTGCTGGGTAACTATAAAGTCCATAACTGTCTGCCCACCTGCAAGCATTAATTAAGCGTCTTTCTCCAACTCTACGGGCAAAACTCAGGATACCTCGAGCTGATTTGTAAGCCTGTTCTGGATGTGCTTTAGACTCCATTACCTTAGTAATATAAATAGCGACGTCCGAGTGGATAGCAGTAGCCTCTGTGATAAACTTTTCTTCACTCCAGTCTGTATACTCTCTGTGATGAGATGCTAAATGGTCTTTATCAGTAGTATATTTAAAGCGTGCATAAGAACGAGGGTGTTCGGCTAGCTTTTCATAGCGATAATAAATCTCAACCAAAGAGGAGGTGTAAAGTACCTTAACCTTCTTTCCTATATAGTTACAAGGAACACTATAATAATGAACATCCTCACTCAAGCGGATATGACCATTTTTCAGAACTGTTACCACAACCTGTGTTTTAAGTTCATAACGGATAGGATTAAGTTGTCTTAAAGTCATCTGTTCAATTTCCTCAAATTGATCTCCACGGCTATAACTACGTCCTGATATTGAAGCGTATGTTCGCAGGCTAAGATAAGATCTTCTTTACGTTGACTGGCTACTGCCTCCACATAGGTTAACTGACTACATGGAAGGATAGCTACAAAAACTTCGACAGGGATAACTTCGCCTGTATCAATATCTACGATAGAGAGTTTTTTTACCTGCAAAATCAATGCAAAGCTTGTCTCCTGCCTTATGTTCCAAGTGCATCACACTCTTATGGGTCTTCTCATAAATTTGAAGATGCCGACAGAAGCCAGAACGGGAGTAGCCATCTGGATGCTTGGCTTTGTACTCCTGATGAAGCATCTCTTTGGTGACGCCCTTACGTTTGAGACGTTTACAGTAAATAGGAAGTAATCGCTCTAAAATCTCCTGTTTGGTACTTATCGGAACAATGGGCTTGTCTTGAAGAAACGATTGCAAGTCCATATCGCTCAAGGCTAAAACAGCCTCTAAATCCAATCCCGAGTCAGCCAAACGGGAGAGATACTTTTTTACTGTATTACGGGCAATACCCACCAAACTACTGATAGCCTTGATGCCTTTGCCTTGACTGCGAAGGCGTATTACTTGACGTGTTTTTTGCAGACTGATTGTTTTATTAGCCATAATGAAAATCCTTTAATCTTAATTTTTGTTTAAAGAATGATATTATCTCGCAATTTGCAATCAATACTTTAACCCTTTTGGAAGGGGGGCAACTTCAGTAGGAGTAAGGGCTCAGTTTCCTTAGGAATAACTGGTCTTATTAATTAGGAACAAAGGGGGCATTTTTAGTAGGATTTTCCAGGAAAGATTCCAACCTATAATATCTCGGTTGAATAAGTCCATAATAATCGTCAAATACAAGAATCCACCCTTTATTGGAATGTAAGTGATATCCGAAACGCATTTTTGCAACGGTGAAAAAGAAGAAAAGTCTTGATTCAGTATGTTTTCAGCCACTGGTTTCTTGTGATTGGAATCTGTGGTAACTCTGAACTTACGAGCTAATTTACTCTTCAAACCCATCTGCTTCATATACTTAGCTACCATTGGTTTTGATACCGCTGTACCCGTTCTACAAAGTTCGGCGTGGATGCCTGGACTACCATAACGCCCTTTGGCTTTAAAATAAGCTGCTTGAATCTTCTCTTTTAACACCTTGACTTGTTCCTTGCGCTGGTATTTCGGTTCTCTAAGCCAATAGTAATAGCTACTACGAGATACTTTTAAGACTCGACACATTATTTCAATCCGCCATCTATCACGATGTTTACTTATGAATCGATAGATCACAGATCGCTCCTGGAAATGATGCCCATAGCCTTTTTTAGAATCTCATGTTCTTGTTGTAGGCGAGCGTGCTCTTTTTTGAGTTGAGCCAAAGCTTTAGCATCCTCACTGACAGCTGTATTGCCATTGCCAGGAAAACTTTCTGAGCCTTTAGCTCGATATTGGCTTCGCCAACTATAAACCTGTTTTACAGATATTCCTAACTCACGAGCAAACTGAGTCAGATTATCTCGTTCATAACTCAGTTTGACTGTGTTTTCTTTAAATTCTCGGTCGTATACTTTTCTTCGTTTCATAGGATAAAGATAGTTTTTTATCCCTTAACTGTTTGTGTGGGTAAAGTTAGGAAGTCCACTCCACTTCGTACATACCTTTTACAAAAGTCAGAAACTAGAAGACTTTGTCTTCATCCCAAAGTGTTCACCCAAGAGGTCTTAATATACTTACAATATAGATTAGTAAACGATTGTAGGTGGGATGTTCATACCCATCTCCCTCCGCTATAAACTAGAGTAAGTCATTAATAACAAGCACTTACTTACATCTTTGGGTGTATCTAAAAAAACACTCATTAGCCCTACTTATATCTGATTTACTTAGTTTTGTTGTTGTCCTCCACCACCTTGAGAACCACCACCGCCACCACCTTCTCCTCCAGACATTTGATCTGTGTTAGAGATACCTCGCTGGGTAGTTTTGATACGTTCTTTCATTTCTCCAAATCGGAATGACACATTTATACCAAATGAGCGCATGCGACGTGTATTCCAACTCTCGTTTCTATACTGCAATGTTTCTTGCGAAAATTCCATCTTACGATTAGTTTGGAAAGGATTCTGAGCATTTAATCTTACTGTCAATTTATCTTTGATGAAAGAACGTGACAGAGAGAAACTATAATAATAGAAATCCACACCTTTTCTTTCCAAGCCTCTCCATGCACCATAATATCCTCCATTTGTATTAGTAATCAGCTTCCAAGGAAGTGTATATTGTATTCCTGCCGAAAGTTGTGGTCTCACTCCATCCACCTTCAATATGTTATTCACTCCTTGAATAGGTCTATTTTGACGCATATCGTAGTAATTCATTCCTAAGTTTCCATAAAGTCTAAATTTTTGAGTAGGACTCCAGTTTCCATAAAATGAAAGATATAATGTTCTATTTTTTCCAATATTATCGTAAGTCGTAAGCGTTACATCATCTTTAATGGTTGATACTTCTTCAATATTATTATTCGTGAAGTTATAAGACATGTTCACATTCATGTTAAACTTAGGATTGAAGAAATTGTAATTCAAGTTCATTGTATGATATTTTACAGCATCTAGTCGAGGATTACCTTGTCTATGATTCAAAGGATCAGATGTATTCAAATAGGGATTCAAATGCCATAGTCCAGGACGATTAATACTC
>JASLEN010000496.1 GCA_030151105.1 Dysgonomonas sp. | reverse complement strand
CTGAAAGCTGAGTTTACGAGTGACGGGCTACACATCAACGAAGCAGCGTACAAAATCTGGACAGACTTGATACGTGCAGATGTGGAAAAATAATTCAAAACAATTAATTTTATATGAAAATGAAAAAATTCATCCCCGTGTTAGCATTGGCATCCTTGTCGCTAACAAGCTGCGGAGATAAAAAACAAGCAAAAGAAGCCGTGCAATACGACATCAATAACTTAGACACAAGTGCGAAACCTGGTGACGATTTTCATCAGTTCTCGACAGGAGGTTGGGCTGTAAACAACCCAATGAGTGACGAATATTCTCGTTATGGTTCATTTGACCAACTGCGTGAAAGAAATCAAGAGCAAATCAAATCACTGATTGAAGAGCTTGGAGAATCTGAACATGCGCAAGGTTCTACAGGACAAAAAATTGGAGACCTCTATGCTATCGGAATGGATAGTGCTAAACTAAACGCTGATGGAGCTGCTCCAATTCTTCAAGATTTGGAAGAAATAAAAAATGCTAAGACTCAAGAGGATATTGTGAAACTGGTTGGAAAAATCAGACAATACGCAACTTCTCCATTCTTTGGGTTTGGTGTTGGAGCCGATCAGAAAAACAGCGATATGAATATCGTCATGATAGGCCAAGGAGGTTTAGGAATGGGCGATAGAGACTATTATCTGAAAGATGATTCTACTTCGGTAGCATTGCGTGAAGGGTATCATAGATTGATTAAAACTCAATTTGCTCAAATCGATGGTGCACTAGATGCTGAGACTACAAAAATAGCAGATGCTATCTTGAAACTAGAAACAGAGATTGCTAAAGCACACGTAACCAAAGAAGAAAGACGTATTCCTGAGAAAAACTACAACAAAATGAAAGTTAGCGAGTTGAACTCCAAAGTAGCTAACTTTGCTTGGGATACATTCTTTACAGCTGCTGGTGTTGAAGTAAAATTTGAAGAAATCAATGCTAGACAAATTGCTCCAGTAAAAAGAGCTATTCAACTAATAAGCAGCACGCCTATGGACGATGTGAAAGCATATCTTGCATGGTGTGTTATCAATTCTTCGGCATCTTATTTGAGCGATGGTTTTGCAGATGCAAACTTCGATTTCTATGGAAAAGAGATGAGCGGAAAGAAAGAAAATCAACCTCGTTGGAAACGTGTAGTTAACAGCGTTGATGGTTCACTAAGCGAAGCTGTGGGACAAATGTATGTTGAAAAATATTTTCCAGCAGAAGCAAAAGAAAGAATGGTGGAGTTGGTTAAAAACCTTCAAGTTACACTTGGAGAACGTATCAACAACCTAACTTGGATGGGCGACGAAACAAAAGCGAAAGCGCAAGCCAAACTAAATACTTTCCACGTAAAAATTGGATACCCTGATACATGGATAGATTATTCACCACTAGAAATTAAAAAAGATAGCTACTGGGCAAATATTGTTCGTGCAAGCCAATTTGAATACAAAGAAATGTTGAAAGACATTAACCAGCCCGTGGACAAAGAAAGATGGTTGATGCCTCCTCAAATGGTAAATGCATATTACAATCCCACTACAAACGAAATCTGTTTCCCTGCGGGAATTCTTCAAGCTCCGTTCTTCTATCTTGATGGAGACGATGCTGTCAACTATGGTGCTATTGGTGTAGTGATTGGTCACGAAATGTCTCATGGATTTGATGATCAAGGAGCTAAATATGACAAAGATGGCAACTTGGTAGATTGGTGGACTGCAGATGACAAAGCTAGATTTGACGAAAGAGCTAAGGTTCTTGTAAATCACTTTGATGCTATTGAGGTGCTTCCTGGTTTGAATGCAAATGGTACATTTACACTAGGAGAAAACATTGGAGACTTTGGTGGTGTTCAAATTGCTTACAATGCATTTGAAAAAACAACTCAAGCAAAAGAAGGACAAGAGGTTGAAGGATACACTCCAGAACAACGCTTCTTCCTATCTTACGGAGCACTATGGGCTGGACATATCCGTGATGCAGAAATTCGCCGTTTGACTCAAATTGATCCACACTCATTGGGCAAATGGAGAATCAACGGAACATTGCCGCACATTGATGCTTGGTACAAAGCATTTGACGTAAAAGAGGGAGATAAATTATACCTTCCTAAAGAAAAACGTGCTGATATTTGGTAATCTTTAAATCCGAATTTATATTGAAAACTCTTTGTTGTTTGCAAACAACAAAGAGTTTTTTTACGTTTATGCTATATAAACATTTGCATTAAAATGAAAACAATATTCTATATTTGCTTTATACTATTGGCTGCAACATCGTGCAATATCAATGGACAAAATAAACCGACTAAAGAAAATATGAAATACAATCAACTAACCGACGAAGAAAAAGATATCATTCTTCATAAAGGAACCGAATATCCTGGAACAGGAAAACTTTTAAACAATAAGGCAGAAGGTCTGTATATCTGTCGCCAATGCGATGCCCCACTCTATACCTCAGATAGTAAATTTGACGCACAATGTGGTTGGCCATCTTTTGACGATGAAATAGCTGGCGCAGTAAAACGAGTGCCCGATGCTGATGGCAGACGTACCGAAATAGTATGTGCAAGATGTGAAGGTCATTTAGGACACGTATTCTTAGGAGAAGGCTTTACACTCAAGAATACAAG
>JASLEN010000384.1 GCA_030151105.1 Dysgonomonas sp. | reverse complement strand
ATTATTCTCCGAAAAGGCTTTATCTAGGATAGTTTCTAGCTCAGCTAATATTTGATGGTTTGTTATTTTGCGAGTCAAAAACTGTCTATTATAAAATCTATCCGAATAATTCAATAAAACTTCTAACTGAGAAAGAATAATATTTTGACTGAAAGAATCAATATTAGTCAAGCATTCGTTCTGAATGTTTTTGATTAACTCTATTACTATGGTTTCCTCTTTGTGAGATAAAAACAATGCCTCATTGACAGCATAGTTAAAGAAGTCCTTTGATTTGATATCTATTGCTAAGGGTGTGTTCCAAAGTAGGTCAGGATGGAATAAAATCATCCATCCTGATGCTTTGGGAGCATTACCAGACTTGAGATCTGAAGTCTCCAATTCTACTATTTGACTAGGGGATATAAAAAACATTACTCCTTCATCGAAGTCATATTGTTGTTGCCCATACTTTAACTTGAGGTTGTCTGTATGTTTTAAGGAAATACAATAGAAATCAAAATACATGGCATAATCACAATCTAACATATTGTCACTAATAGAATCTATTTGGATGACACTAATTAGTGAGTTCTCTGGAGGAGTGATACCTCTCAGTTTATGAAACTCACTTATAGTTTTTATATGAATTGGTTGCGATTTTTTCATTGTGCCTTATATCTTTTAAAATATTGTTTACCCACTTACTCATTATTGTTTCAGGGACATCAGCAACTCGTGTAAGTTACTTTCAGCCCAATGTTCAGCATATTGCCCGCTTTCAAGTCTAATTATTTCTATCAGCTCAATCTCTATCTTTTTATTTGTAGCTGGTACTCCTAAAAGGTTCCCTGTATGTAGACCACTAATCGTTTTCATGGAAACTACTGTGTCGTCCTCAGCTACTTGCTGATGTACCTCTACTTTTATGTCAGAAAGCCCCACGTGTAATATTTCATTAATATAATGGCGGAAACTTTCTTTACCATTGGCCCCTTCAGGGGCTAGATGATTTACGACTTTGTCAGAAACTAATTCGTCTAAAAGACTATCATTTATTTTCTCCACACACTCTTTGTCAAAACGTGCAATAATTGCTTTGTTTTCTACTAATCTTTGTTTGTTCATTGTCATTCAATATAATTCTACAATTGGATTATTTAATTCAATGACAAAGTTATTGAAGAACAAATAGTTTGGCTTAACAGAATCTTTCATGTTTGTAACAAAATCTAAGATTTTGATTGAACTTTGTAGAAAAGTTATGCCAAATACTTTGAGAGTATACTTTCTCAAGTTAAGAATATTCTTTTACTCATAGCCGAAAAATTCATTATATGTATCTATGTTTAACTGTTATTAATATTCGATATTATAAATTCATTTCCCTTAGAAATAAGAAGTAAAATTATAATCAACCTAACAAATGTTTATCAAGAAAAAGATTATACGTTAGAGTCTTTTAAAAAGAAAATTCTATAAAATCTATTTTTAAGGAAGCTGTATCTAATATTTTTACAAAAGCTTCATAGTAAGCAATATTATACCTGTTATGCTGAACTATACAACCAATTAATAATAAATGCAGATGGAAGAATATTCAAATGTTCTTCACGTAACTTTGCAAAAACAGAAGAAGATGGTATTCTCACCCAAAATGGAGAAGTTATATGGAATGAAAATGCATTGGCTAAAAGAATTTCGAGAGCGACCTTTGATAACCAATTTATTTTTGCACCCAAACATCTAAATATAGATGATTAACAATATTCTCAATATCAATAAACCATCTTCTGTTATGCATCAAATAGCAGATTCGGTGAAGGCAGGAAGATTAGAACTTAATCTCACACAAAGTGCATTAGCAATTCGATCAGATATGTATTGTTATGTTATAGAAGGTTTGAAACAACATGAGATGTCTCTCTGAAAAGCTTGGTGAAAATTACTTTTGCGTTGGATACTATTGGCGAGTTTATAGAATAACTCTCCAAAAGCAATATACAAGTTGTATTATCAAACTACAAATACTCTTCTGCCAAATTCCATGCTTGCACATGTCGTATACCCTCATTAGATGGCAAGGCGATATCATCTAGCGACACCACGACTTTTTCATAGTTGTCTAGTATAGACTGTAGTGGGGCATACTCACGTTTTGCTGTTTGCTCATCTATCATCAGATAAGTGCTTTGAGTATATATTACTCTGTCAGCTTTTTTTGCCACAAAATCTACTTCTTTATTATCTCGCATAGCTCCTACATAAATATCAAACCCAGCTCTACGAAGTTCCAAGTAGACTAGATTCTCAAGTTTATAACCTATGCCATAACCAAAACCTGTATAGAGATAATTCTTGAAAGATAAATCATTGATGTAGTATTTACAATTACCTGCTATTGTGTCTTTGCCTCTGATATCGTAACGTTCTACTTTGTGTATCAAGAAAGTATCTTCAATATAACCAATGTAGTTGGCAACAGTATCGTAAGTCGTTTTTCGCTTATTACTCTTAAAATAATTTACAATATTAGTTATCGAAACCAGATTAGAAGCATTG
>JASLEN010000375.1 GCA_030151105.1 Dysgonomonas sp. | reverse complement strand
GGAACTAAAGCGAACGTCTCCTTCATCTCATCCAATTGGAAACGATAAGCATTGGCCTCGAAAAGAGCAACTCCCAGCACATTACCAGCATTCTCTTTTACAAAAGCTTTTAGCAATTCTTCGTCTGCACCAGATTTCATTACTCCTTCTACTGCCATTTCCTTTCCTAGCTTGCTATAAGCTTCATTTAAAGGAGTACCAGTAACTGAGACATTTCCATCTACGACTGCAACTTCAATTACTCCTCCTTCTACAACAATAGCATAAGGACGACGGAAATTATCATGCCCATCTACTTTCAGGAATTGAACTACAGCCTCAGGTTGTTGCCCCTCAAACACAAACTTTCCACCTTGAATAGTAGTGCTTACTACCACATCTTTACCTCTCCTATCCGAAGAGAGTCTCACCTCGGTTCCATCGGCTAAATCTGCCAATGTCCCAGTTATTGTATATGCTGTTTTATCTCCACAAGCAGTGAACAAGACGACTGCTAAGAGACCAAATAAGAATTTTCTCATATAAATATATTTCGTAACGCCTTTTTTATTTTAGCAATTCTGCCAATTTTGCATCTAAATCTTTCCCATGAATTTGCTTCTCCAAGATCGTTCCATCTTTATCAATCAAGATAGTATGAGGAATACTAGATACGGCATAAGGTTTGCTCAACTCGCTCTCCCACCCTTTAAGGTCAGACATTTGTGCCCAAGTAATATTAAGTTTAGCAACTCCAGCTTTCCAATCATCATTTTTGCTATCAAGAGATACTCCCACAATTTCGAATCCTTTGTTTTTATATTTAGCATAAGCATCTACTAAATATGGCATATCTGCCACACAAGGAGGACACCATGAAGCCCAAAAATCAACCAATACGATTTTACCTTTTCCTGCAGAGTCAGATAATGACAACTCTGTTCCTTCTGGACTCAAGCCTTTGATATCAATAAATTTCATCCCCACAGCAGACTTCTCTTGTGCCTCTATACTTTTTGCTATTCTTTCCATGCTAGGCAAAGCCTTGTGTGCATCCGACACTTTTGCATAAGTTTCTTTCATTTCATCTAACTTGTACAAATAGTAGTTAGACGCAAATGTTACAACACCAAGTGCATTGCCAATATTCTCATCTGCAAATGCTTTTATGCTATCATAGTTTGGTTCATCTTGTTTTCTAAATTCTGTCCAAAATTTAGTATTTGCATCATTCAGAGGAGAACCTGTAATTGTCACTTTATTATCTACTAATGCTACATCTATTTTTCCTGCTTCAAGGATGAATAGGACTGGACGCTTGAAGTTATCATTCCCTTCAACGCTCAAGTATCTAGCAATAGGCTCTACTTGCTTTCCTTCAAAAACAAATTTACCAGCTTTCACAGTTGTAGTTACCACAACTTCTTTTCCCTTGCTATCAGCATAAATAGATACTTCTGTACCATCTGCTACATCAGGGAAAGTACCTGAAACAGAATATGCAGTTTTGTCCTCACAGCTTGCAAAAAGCACAACTGCTAAAAGACCGAATAATATTTTTTTCATATCGTTTATTACTTCTAATGATTGTTTATATATAAAATAGTTTTTCGTTTAGTTCATTTCTTCAATATCCTCAGAATTGCCAAGCGACATTTCACTCAACACTCTGTGTAATTCTTTTATTTCAGCACGTTCTCTGAATTCTGTAGTACCCATTTCGATGAGCTCTAGAATTTGTTTTGGCGTAAACATATCACTTCCCGACTGTAGCAAAAGATATTCGCCTACGCTATTTTGCATATTTTCTTTTATAAACTCATAAGATTGATTCTTTAGAGCCAAGTCTAGTGCTTCTAGTTGTGCTCGTCCATCTTTGCCTTCATCATTTACAGGAATAACATCTAGATCCTCTAGAGAACTCAACCCACTTGTAAACTCCACAAAATCTTTGATTGCAGCGTGCATCTTATTAAAATGCTCATTCTTTGGAGTACCAGAAACAGACACCGAACTCTTCTCAAACTCCACCTTTACTGGTCCTTTCTCTAGAATTACTGTTGCCATAGGCGACTCTGCATTGTCTTCTGTCAATTCATCTTCTGTCATATTGATATCGAACAGCGAGATATAAGCAATCATAGGAAGCGCATCATCTTTCAATTCAGGTTTATCTCCCAACTCATCAAACGAGAAAGCTCCACTCTCCACTTTTGTAGTTGCCAATAGCTTGAAGTCGCTAAATTGTCTATTTTCAAAAATGTATAAATAAGCTGTTTTGCCATTATACTTACCATCTATTTTCCCTGTCACAGATAGTTTATTGTCCGAACATGAAGCTAGAAAGAGAATCAATGAAATTAAAAGTAATGATGTTTTTTTCATCTTGTGGTGTTAAAAATATTTTTGCTATAACTTTATAAGTTACAAATATAGGCAAAGTATTGTGATGTAAAGTGTATGCGTTAACGAATGTCCTTAAAAAAACAAAACATAGAGACATTGTGTCATTTTCGCCTCTTAGAATTACTGATTTTTTGTCACTTTATATCTTTGGCATGGAATTCGCTCA
>JASLEN010000373.1 GCA_030151105.1 Dysgonomonas sp. | reverse complement strand
TTTATTCTTTTCTCAACTTAGGATCTCTACGATATGCAAAATAAAATACTTGTGGCAATACTGTAAATGAGAGTAACATACACACTAATATTCCTCCTACAATCATAATAGCCAATGGCTTTTGAATTTCTGACCCCATGCCTGTCGATAGTGCTGCGGGGAATAATCCCATAGAACCCATCAAGGCAATCATCAACACGGGACGAATACGAGAGCTAACTGCTTCTTCTATTGCCTGACGAAGATTGCGAGTGCGCTGCATTCTTTCTTTCATCAAGACAATCAACAAAATACTGTCAATAGCAGTAATACCAAAGAGAATAATGAATCCAATTCCTGCCGAAATACCAAACACCGTATTCGTTATCCACAATGAAAAGAACCCTCCGATAATGGCATAAGGCATAGCACTAGCTGCAATTAAGGTATCTTTTACTGTTCCAAAGTTTACATAAAGTAGGAATAGAATAAGTAACAATACCGCAGGGATAATGACCATCAGACGAGCTGTTGCACGCTGTTGACTTTCGAATTCTCCAGCCCACTCCATCTTATTTTCGTGACGAAGTTCTACGTTTGCATTCACTAGTTTTTGTGCTTCTGCGATAGTTGAGCCCAAGTCTCTGTCACGAATACTGAACCCTACTCCCACATAGCGGCTACTACCCTCACGATAGATGAATGTTGGTCCTGTTACGAAAGTAATATCTGCTATTTCTTTCAAAGGCACATAAGTGCCATCCATTGTAGGAATTAGGATGTTACCGATTTTATCTTCTGTATCACGATGCTCTTGTTGGAAACGAATTTGAACGTCAAAAGTTCGTTCTCCTTCATAGAATTTCGTTGCCATTTTTCCTCCAATAGCCATCTCTACAACTGCTTGCGCATCTGCCATAGATACGGCATAACGTGCCATACGTGATTCCTCTAACTTGATCTGAAGTTCTGGCAATCCGATGCTAGTAAACACATTAACATCTTCAACCCCTCGCACATTTTTGATCTGATTGGCTGTTTGATTTGCCAAGTCCTCTAACTGTTGAAGGTCGTCTCCAAATATTTTAATAACAAGCGAGCTCTTCACTCCTGCCACATATTCTTCCACATTGTCTTGAATAGGCTGACTAAATCCTAAAATAATACCAGGATAGATATCTAACGCATCTTGAATTTCGTTTATCAAATCATCCTTCTTTATTTTTCGTTTCCACTCTTTTTCTGGTTTCAGTTCAGCATGGAATTCGATATTAAAAAATCCAGTTGGGTCAGTTCCATCATTTGGACGCCCTGTTTGTGAAAGAATAAATTCTATTTCGTCAAACTCTTGCAATTTGGTTTTCATCTCTTTCGTTATTCTTACCGATTCATCAAGATTGACACTATTGGGCAATGTAGCACGCACATAGATAGCTCCTTCGTTCATTTTAGGAATAAACTCTGTTCCCCAGAAACTGAAACGAACAATACATAGAAGAAGTATAATGCAGAATGTTACAATCGTACCTTTTCGGTATCGAGAACTGAACTCAAACAATTTGTGAATTGCATTTGTCGCATTTTTGCTAATGAAATTCTGACGTTCTACAATAGGTTTCGTAAGCAATAATTTACACATTACAGGCACATAAGTTAGTGCCAAAATCAATGAGCCTAGCAAGGCATAGCCCAAGGTAAATGCCAATGGGGAAAACATCTTACCTTCTACTTTTTCGAAAGAAAAAATAGGGAATAATGCAACTACAAGAATGATTTGAGCGAAGAAGATATGTGAAGCAACACTACCAGCGCTCTTTTTGATGATACCACTTTTGGCAACATGAACAAAACGATCTCCCAATTGGTCGGAACGTTTTTTCATTCCAACAAAAATAATTTCGACGATCACTAGCGTTCCCTCCAAGAGTAGCCCAAAATCGAGTGCTCCCATCGAAATCAAGTTGGCAGGCAAACCTTGAATACGTAGCATCATAATGGCGAACAAGAACGACAGTGGAATCACAGTAGCCACAATAAGCGTTGTACGCCAATTGAAGAGGAATATAAACACCACTAACGAAACCAAGACAATCCCTTCCAACAAATTCTTCAACACCGTATGTACTGTAGAATCCACCAAAGTCGTTCTATCTAAGAAGGGTTCTATGCGAATATCATTAGGTAAAATGCGATCATTTAGTTCTTCTAATTTAACTTTCAGATTTTTGATTACTTCACTTGGATTCTCTCCACGAAGCATAATCACAATACCTTGTACCACATCGTCCTCATCGTCAAGCCCCACTTGCCCCAGACGAGGTTTAGACGAAACACTCACATTTGCCACTTGCTTTACTTTGACAGGAGTGTTTCCTTTTACCTCTATCAAAATATTTTCGATGTCTTCTATACTTTCCAAAAGCCCTAGACCACGCACGACATAGGCTTGACTCCCTTTTTGAATAATATCTCCACCGACATTTATATTGCTATTGGATACAGCCTCGAATACTTCAAGCGGCGAAAGATTATAATTATATAATTCAGAAGGATTTACCTTTATTTCATATATTTTCTCATCACCTCCAAAACTAGAAATACTAGCTACACCTGGCACAGAAAGCAATTCACGCTCAACGACCCACTCATTGACAGCAGCAACCTCACGGATTGGCAAATCACTCTTTAGGACATAACGAAAGATTTCGCCAGTTGCCCCAGACGGTGGTTCTATCTCTGACTCTGCCCCTTCAGGTAAGTCCAAGTCTTGCATTCTGTTAGAAGAATACTGTTGAGCAAAGAAATCATCTACCCCATCTTCGAAAATGACAGTTACTACTGAAAGTCCAAATAGAGATGTAGAACGTACATCCGTTTTGCGAGGAATCGTATTCACTTGACGCATAATAGGCAGCGTCACAAACTTTTCTACTTCTTCGGCACTTCGCCCCGACCATTGTGTAATGATACGAACACGAGTATTGGTTACATCGGGATATGCCTCAATAGGCGTATTTAGATAGCATACTATTCCTATCACAAACAGAAGTCCTGTCATGAAGAGAACCAGTACGTGGTTTTTTAATGAAAAACCGATTATATTTTCTACAAATTTATGCATCTTATACCTCCTTCAATTCTGAATAAATAAGTAGTTGATTTTTAACTACAATGTTTTCTCCCTCCGATACACCTGACACTAGATAAGATGTCTTTTGATGATGCCCTTGCAATACAACTTCACGAGTCTCATATTCTTTATCCCCCTTCTGCACAATCAAGAAATATCTATCTGCATCGAAGATAAGAGCATCAGTAGGCACAGCTATGCAAAGCGGATAACTAGCATCTGTGACATGAACTACAGCCGACATTTCGGGTTTGAATTTTAAGTCTTTGTTATCCATATTGATTCGTGCCTTCAAGACCTTTTCTTCTGAATCGAACACTTGTGAAAGGTGATTTATCTTCCCTCTAAACTTCTCGTTAGGATACGAAAGCAATGAGATTTCCACCTCCATTCCCTCTTTCACCATTTGCAGATTGGTAGCATACACATTTGCATTTATCCATACAGTGCTCAAGTCAGCAATAGTAAACAGAGCATCTCCATCTGCAGAAATGGTGCTTCCTGTTGATACATCTTTTGCCACCACATAGCCATCCATAGAAGCTGTGACAGCGAAAACTCCATTTCCTCTATTACTTCCAAAGACACTCATATCGCTTTTGTTCTTATTCAATGCAGCTTCTGCTTGACGAACCTTTGCTTTTGCCTCTATCAATTCTCTCTCCGAAATCATATTATCTTCGAACATCGACTCAGCTGTTTGTTGCTCTCTTTTTGCTATTGCAAGTTCACCCTCTAATTCTATTAGGTTGGATTGCAATTCACTCAAATCTGAGCTACGAATATCTAACAATACTTGTCCACGCTTGACCTTATCTCCTAATGAAAAATAGGTGCGAGTAACTACACCACTCACCAGTGGAATATAATTCATCACCTTGTCAGGATTATATTCCACTTTCCCGTTCAGTGTTAGGTCTGCATTCCTGTTGCTCAATTCTGCTTTCACAGTCTTCACATTTTTGACAAATGCATCCTGAAACTTCTCCTTTTGCACACTCTCTTCTTTCTGCGAACAAGCCACAAAGAATAGGCTCGTAGCCACTATAAACAAAATTCTATTTTTCATCTTATTCTATATCTATACCGATGGTAAACTGTAATTCTTGAAATTGATTTGCTAAGTTCTTTTTAGACGTTAGCATAGTTTGGAAATTGGCTGTGTATGCTTCCATAAAATCTAAATATTCGAGCATACTGATTGTTTTGTTG
Organism: Dysgonomonas sp.; assembly: GCA_030151105.1. Classification (GTDB taxonomy): domain Bacteria; phylum Bacteroidota; class Bacteroidia; order Bacteroidales; family Dysgonomonadaceae; genus Dysgonomonas. The sequence continues at coordinate 1,987 of JASLEN010000373.1, read as the reverse complement.
ATCAAATACTTGTTATATACTTCTTGCATTTTTGTAATTTCTGCTAATAGATCTGCATCATTTGCTTTGGTATATAACTTATGTGCTAGCAGATAATTGTTGTAGGCTGTTGCCACTTCGTGCTGAAGTTTATTTTGCTCTAGGCGAGTATTAAGCAAACTTTGTTGATGATTGATCTTGGCAGTTTTCACTCCTCCTTGATTTCTATCGAAGATGGGCAAATCAATACTAACCCCAAAGCCTATAAAGTCTCTCCAAACACCACCTCTACGATCATAAGCTGCACTTAATGTAATATCTGGCACACGCAGAGATTTTTCGTAGGCTAGAGACTTGTCAAAATATTCAGTTTGTAGTTTAGCTGTTTGCACATCTGGACGATTTGCCTCTGCTAGGCTTAACAATTCAGGAAGAATGAGATCACTTGGTTTCTTATATAAGTTTACTTCGTCAAGTAACACTAGCTCCACTTGAGGTTCAAGGTTCAATAATACCTTCAGGGTAGAAAGTTGTTCGTTCAATTCTGTTTGCGTTTCGTATTGCTCATTATCAATCTCTAATTCTGCCGATTGCAAACGTATAAGTTCAGATTTGGCTAAATTACCTTGAGCAACAAGCTTTTTGTAACTACTAATCAACTCACTATAGGAAGCTTGTTGCTTATCAAGGACTGTGATGTAGTTTTGCAAGTAAAGAATTTCACTAATCGATTGACGCAGTTCCAGCTTCAATGCACGTAAAAACTCTTCAAATTCTTTTTCTGCTATTTGTTTGCCAACCTTCTCACGACGGATAAGGCGTCCACGTTTGTTAGCAGTTTGTATCAACTGGCTCAACTCTATGCTGAATTGAGTATTCTTCATAAACTTATCACCCCACAGTGCTGGAATTGGCTCATCTTCTCGCTGCGATGATGTTGACCATAGGTTCAAATCACTAACTGATAGTTCTGGATTATCCCACAACTTTGCCTGAATAATTTCAGCCTCTGCCAACTCGATATTCATTCGTTCGGCTATTAACGATAAGTTATTTTGTAAAAACAAGGCTTCTACTTGCTTTCCTGTAACACTTAGTGTATTCTGTGCCTGAGAAGAAAACAGGCTTAGACTTAAGACTACTATTAAAAGATATTTTTTCATTCCTTTTCTATGAATATTTCTGACTGAGCCAAAGGTACAAGCACAGTATTAAAGTTTTTTTAGACGTACATTAGAAATAGATTAGAAACTATAATAGAGGGGGACAAGTTTAAATTTAAACGTTTAATAACATATTCGCGAAATTGCACTAAACGTTTCTTTCAAACTTTTGTTATACTATAGTATATTTGTAGTATCAGAAGAATTTCTTATAAAATAGACTCAGCGACAGTAACACTAGTTCATTGAACTTAAATTAAACATATGCATCTAAAAAGAATAATTTTATTCGCACTAATATCTCTTACGATATTCTTAGCGTCGTGTAAAGAACCCGAGATCAAATATCCGATTGTGCTTGTAGAGTCTGTTGGCAAAGATCACATAGGCATCTATGGAGACTATGTAGGTATGATTAGAGCTACACGAAATGTAGAAGTACACGCACGAGTGGAAGGATATCTAGAAAAAATGACTTTCAGTGAAGGGAAACAAGTGGCACAAAACGAACCACTTTTCTATATCAACAATGTACAATATAAAGCGAGACTAGAGAAAGCAAAAGCTCAACTCAAAAAGGATGAGGCTCAAGCATCTAAAGCTGCTCGTGACTTAGAACGTATCAAACCGCTCTATGAACAGAATGCAGCCAGCCGACTAGACCTCGACAATGCAATTGCAGCCAACGATATTGCAATTGCCAATGTGGCAATGAGTAAAGCCGATTTAGAGCAAGCCCAACTTGAGTTTAACTATACAGTAGTACGCTCACCTATATCTGGATACATTAGTGAAAGATATGTGGATGTGGGAACATTGGTTGGAAAATCAAACTCATCTCTTTT